>JAAKFN010000069.1 GCA_011065045.1 Candidatus Anoxychlamydiales bacterium | reverse complement strand
TTTTGGATCGTTCTTATGTAATATATCGTTTTTATCTTTTTCTCCCAAGCATCTACTAAAGATTCGAAGATATATTTAGCATTTATTTTTTCCATATTTAAATTAAAAATAAGCTCATACGATATTCCTGTATCTGTCCACTTTTGAATTTCAGATATTACTGAATTCACTGCTTTGATATCCATGTTTTTATACTCTTTGTAATACCAAAATCTTTCTTTTATAAATGGTGGACAAATAGGAACTGCACCTTTTGCATTTTTATCGAAATAGAACTTTGAAAAAATAGGTAGTACGCTCGGTGTACATCCTTGAAGCAGAGCTGATGATGTGTTTGGCGCAATAGCAAGAAGCTGAGAATTTCTAATTCCATATTTTTTTAATTTTTCTTGCAGGTTTCGCCAGTTTTCTTTGCTAGATGATTTTTTTATATATCCATCTATTCTTTTTCCATTATCCCAAAGTGAGTTTTTATACGCTTGATATGAGCCTCTTTCTTTTGCTAGATCAATAGATGCCTCTATCGAATATAGAGCTATTTTCTCAAATAAATATGAGACAATTCCAACACTCGCTTCATATTGAAGCTCGTTTTTTGCTAAATAATCAGCAAGACCCATAGATCCTATTCCAATAGTTCTATATTTATCATTATGAAATTTACTTTGCGTATCTGGATTTGTTGTTAAATCTATTGTGTTATCTAAAACTCTAACAGCAACTTGGCAAACATCTTTTAGTTCATGATCTTCTATGTTTGCTAAATTAAGAGATACTAAATTACAAGTATGCATCTCTTCGTTTGCTTTAACATTACTAAAAGATTCCATACAAAGATTACCAGATGGTATGTAGCCCATATGAGGATTTGGGTTATCTCTGTTTGCGGTATCTTTAAAGAATATATATGGCATACCGGTCTCTATCTGGGTTTTCATAATCTCTTTAAAGAGTTCTTTTGAATTAATCTCTTTTACAAGTGTTAATTTGTTGTCCAGGTAAGCGTCTATACATTTTTGATATGCCTCTTCAAAATCTTTTCCCCATAGTGAGCTTAAATCTATTTTTAGTGTAGTTTTGACTTCATAAGGATCAAATAAATGCCAGCTCTTATTTGCTTTTAAATAGTTCATAAAAAGATCTGGCACTATAACTTGAGGAAAAACATCATATGCTTTTCTTCTTTGATCTCCATTTTCAGTTTGAAGTTCTAAAAATTCTTCTATATCTAAATGCCAAACATCTAAAGATATGGTTGCGGCTCCTGCTCTTTTTCCCATCTGATTTACAGCAACTGCTGTGTCGTTTAATATTTTAATCCAAGGAACAACTCCTCCAGATGCATTTTTATTTCCAGCAACAAAAGATCCTTTCGCTCTTATTTTAGATAAATTTATACCAACCCCGCCTCCGTTTTTAGAGATTTTTGCAACTTGCGTAACTGTTGCAAAGATAGATTCAATATCATCATCCATAGCTATTATAAAACAAGATGATAAATTGGATTTTATTCTTCTTAAATTAAGTAATATGGGAGTCGCGAGTGACAGCTTTCTTTTAGATAACATTTCATAGAAAATTTTCGCTTGTTTTAATCTATCGTTTTTCTTTTCATTAGACGCTAATAAAAGAGCAATTGTAAGATACGCTTCTTGCAATAGTTCATCTTCTAAAAGATATCTTTTTGTGATCATTACAACAGCAGCGTAGTCATAGTCTAAATCTCTTTTTTGATTTATCCATCTACCAACTTTATCTAGCTCTTCTTTTGAGTATAATTCTAAAATTTTTTCATCGTATCTTTTTTTTTCAACCATTGTTTCAACATGTTTTACAAACTCGCTATATTTATAGCCTCGATTTCTTTGAGTATCTTTCCATCTGTTCATCATAAAAAGTCTGCCAGATGCTATTCTAAAATCAGGTTCTTCTACACTTGTTAAAGATAAACAGTGGTAAATTAGATTTTCTTGAATATCAGATGTCGTTATCTTGTCTTTAAAGATAATATCAACAGATGCTTCTAGTTTTAATGGATTAATATTTAAGCCATCTATTGCCCAAGCTATTACCTTTTTTACTTTCTCAATGTTAAACTTACAAACTCTTCCATCTCTTTTTACAACGGTTTTTACAAGATCTATTTTTTGCGTATTTTTATCTTTGACAATACTCATGAAATCACTCCTCGTTTTAGATACAGCTCTTTAATCGAATTATAGAAATATTATCTTTGAAAAGTCCAGGATATTAGACAAATAAAATCATTTATATTTTAAATCTCTTATGCTCAACAGAAGAGTAATTTAATAAAAGAAATAAGGCTTTAAAGAATTCAAAAAAACTATTGAACATTTTCTAGGTTGTCAGTTTTATAAAAACCGATAGTTTTATGCTCCTTATCTTCTAGCTTCGTGTATTTAAAGTCCTTATCTAGTTTTCCTTCAAATAAGATAGCGAGTCTTTTTTTATTGTCTTTAGAAAGTGTTTTTTTGCAAAAAGCTATAAACTCTGGATATGTAAGTTTTTGCATGGCCTCAATTCTTTTTTCATGCCAAAGAAAATCTTTTTCTTTTTCAAAAGCTATATAGTTTAGGGTAGAGGACATCTCTTGTAGGTTCTTATAAGGATTTTCCATGTTTTGAATAAGGCTATTTTTTATATTATCAAATCGATCTTCCGGAACTTTAGTTTCTATATTATCTTCATAGTCTTCTATAAAGATTTCAAAACGAGAAAGAAGATCTTTTACGTTGTGAGAACTGGATTGAACAAAGAAAAGTTGATATAAATGCTTTTGCAGCTCTATATCAGTTGAATGGGCAATGTAAGCTGTTTTTTGATCGGATCTAAGCGAGGTAAAAAAGGCTTCTCTAAGAGTTTGTGATAAAATACTTTGAGCTGCTCTATTTTCAAAAGAAAATGAGTCTTGATCAATTGCTAAAACAACTCCATTTCCTAAAACATCTATTTTTTGATGAATCAAATAAGGTCCCTTATTATCATTTATTACAAAGACCTTTTTTTTGTAATGATCTTTTGGTAAAAATGGTTTTTGTCTAAGTGAGTCTTTGATATCTAACCAGATACTTTCAGCCTCTTTTAAAGATAGATTGCCTGTTAAAAATCCTTCTACATAGCAGGTTTCAAAAACCTTGTTTTTAAATTTTATAAAATCTCTAAATTGTATTCTTTTTAAGGTATCTAACTTATCTATACTGGTAAAACTACTTGGAGATAAAATGCTTTGTAGATAATTTTTCGCTTGAAATACCGGAAGTATTTTTTGAGAGTTTTGATAGTCTTTATATAATGAGCTATAGTAAATATCGAACTGCTCTTTTGAGATTTGCAAGTTATTTATAGCTTTTAAAATCTCTTCTAAAAGAAAAGAAGCTTTCGCTGAGTAACCAAAAATATCTATTCTTATATTAAAAGTATCAGATGTTATAGATGGATATAGTCCAGCTTCCTCTGCAGAATATATAGTCGGTGCTAGCTTTTCTAAAAGAGCTTTAACATATAGATCTTTTAAAACATCAGATTTTACTGTTTCATCAAAAATCTCATCTTTGATTTGAAAATGCCATGAGACTTGAGGAACTCTATATTTATCATCTTTTAAATAAAAAATTGTAGCAAAATCATCAGATACTATTTTTGCGGGAGCTTTTTCATTTGTAAAATTTTCTTTTGTTGTATTCATTTGAAGATTAGTTGGAATAAAAGAATTTGGCTCAGGCAACTTAATATTTGGATTAGTAGGGTTTTTAGAGAGTCTATTCTTAAGGGATTTATCAAGTTCTTTAACTGAGTATTTAGCGTTTGTCCATTTTTCTTTTTGATCTAATTTTACATTAGTTTTTTTAGGATCGGCTATCAAATAGATCTGGGAAGAAGAAAAATTTAAAGAGTCTAATATTTGATTAACATTTTCTGAGCTATATTCACTAGCTAATACATTTTTTTTAGGATATGTTGATAGATCTTCATATAAAAGATTTGCAGCATGCTCAGATACAAATTCAAAAGCATCCTGGTGAGCTTGATATTCGTAGTTTAGCTTCGACATGGTTTTCATTTCATGAAATAAATAATTTGGAATAGATGATTTTTTTAAATTATTTATAGCTTCAAAAGATCTACTTATTACTTTTGCAGCATTTTTTATACCAAGATCAGTTAGCTTTATCTCTAAAATAAAAAGAGATTGATCAGAGCCAGCTTTTTCAACTACAATGTCTAAATCTTCTGCTAAATGTTCTTTTTTTAAAACTTCTAAAAGAGAGTTTTTTTGTCCTCTTTTTAGAGTATATGCAATCAAATCAGCTGATTTTGTTTCATCAAATGTAAATTTCCTGTCAAGCTCCCACTCAACTAAGAGAAATTGAATGTTAGATATTGGCTTTATATAAGTGATTTTACCGGAATTTTCTTTGTTAAAAATACTTTCCTTTGTAGTAATTTGATCTTTTCCAATATTTGCAATCGGTGTGAATTTTTCTACTACTAATTTAGTTAGCTCATCTAAATCTTTATTAGAATAAATAACTAATGCCATTTGATTTGCACTATAGTGCTTTTCATACCACTTTCTAAGCTCTGATGGGGGAATAGATTGCAGAGTTTTAGCGTTACCTGTTGAAAATTTAGCGTTTGGATGGTTTTGATTGCCTATCTCTTTTGATACCATATGAGCTCTTCTTCCATCGTTTTCAATGTTTTTAGAATGCTCTTGATCAACAGCATATAGCTCTTTTGCAATGTGTGATGGATCAAATATTGGATCTTTAAAAAAATAAGATAGCCTATCTAGTGCTTCTTCAAAAGCTGAGTCATTTACGGAAAACATATATACAGTTCTATCAGAGGCTGTATATGCATTTGGAACACCAGAGTTATCCCAAATAAATTTCATATACTCAGATTCCTTAGGATACTTTTTTGAACCTTTAAAAAGCATGTGTTCACAAAAATGTGCCATTCCAGGAAATTCTTTTGGATCGTCCCAAGAGCCAGCTAGTACACTGATAGCTGCTGCTGATTTATCTGTGTTTTTATCAGATATAATATAAACCTTCATTCCATTTGAGAGTCTAAACTTTAAAGTATTTCTATCTTTGAGAGAGGGATTTAAAATTTTTAAGTTTGATTTGTCTTCAACTATTTGATATTTGGTATCCATTGCAAAAATATTAAAAATTGAAAATAAAAATATGAATAGAAATTTAAAGCTCGGCATCGGTTATCCCTTTGTTATCATCTCGTATTCTTCTTTTACAATATTATGAATATATTTGGCTCTATTTTTTCTTCTTTGAACTTTGTCTTTTTCATCTGAAAGAGGAAAATTTTCCATCTCTAATTCATTTGAAAAACTAATAAATATCGGTCCTCTATTGACTACTCTTTTCTCTCCCATCTCAATTTGTATTTTTTCAGGAGGAGGCATGATGTCATAGGTAGATAAAGTAAGGGGAAAAAAATGTGTTTTTCTCTTCGCTTTTTTTCCCATTAAATAAAACATCTCTAAACTTTTATAATCAAAAGGTGCAATCTCTATTTTCCCACTTTTGTTTCTTCTGTCTCTGCCTCCACTTGGAGCTACGTATATTATTTTTCCGCCCTCTGATAGGAGTGTTTTCATTAATGACATTACTTTTTTGTTGTGCATCTGTTTTTGATGCTTTTTTGTAATATCTAAATCAATATATCTTTTTGAGTAGATACATAAAAGTGAACATCCCATAGAAAAAGGAATAGCTAGAGGATCTAAAATTACTCTCTCTCCTGCAACAGATATAATGTTAGAAGCGAGTGAAAAATATTTATCTCCAGCTAAAATAGGGATTATTAGCGGGTCTACCTCAGATTGGTGGTTAGAGAGTAAAATTACATTCTCTTTTTTATCGATATACTCTTTTATCTTTTTTAAATTATCTATTCCATAAAGTTTTGAGTTTTTTAAATCAACCAAGGGTTTTAAAAAATCTATTCCAAATTTTTGATAGTTAAAAGGCTTTGTTATCTTTTTATGATATAGCTCAAATTTAAATGGGGTTTTTGAATGATCGATTAAAAGTTTTACAAGCTGATCAAAGAGTGAAACTATCTCTTTTTTAGATGTATGTGAGTTTACAGTTTTTATGTAACATTTATAAAAATCAGATAAGATATCTAAATATTTTTTAGTTATCTCTTTTTCACTGTAAAGCTTTTTTAAATTTGTTAGAAAAGTATCTTCAGACATCTGCTTTTTTACCATTTGTGAAAAGATGAAATTCATTCAAATGATAAGAGTCTCTTGTTTTAAACTCTAAATAGCATTTAGCATTAGATGCGAGTTTTATAAAGTACTCTTTATCAGAGGTTTTTAAATAGTTATCCAAATAAGGGTGTGTAACTAATCTAATATTTGCTTTTTCAGCTGTATTAATTAGTTTTTTTAATGATCTTTCAATTTCTAATGCTGTCGATTCATGATTTTTTATAAGACCATTTCCTGCGCAATATGGACAAGGTGTGAAAATTGTTTGGATCAAAGATTCTCTAGCACGTTGCCTGGTCATTTCAACAAGACCAAATTCACTCATCCCTAAAATTGTGCATTTTGAAGAGTCATCTTTCATGCTCTCTTTTAGTTTTTCTAAAACTCTTCTTTGGTTTTTTCTAAGTCTCATATCGATAAAATCACAAATAACTAGACCTCCGACATTTCTAAGTCTAAGTTGCCTGCCTATCTCTTTTGCTGCTTCTAGATTTATTCTAACTAAAGTCTCTTCAACATTTTTTATGGTTTCTTTAGAAGATCTACCAGAGTTAACATCGATTGTGTACATAGCCTCTGTTTTATCAAAATATAGATATCCTCCAGATGGCAGCCATAGCTTTCGTCCAAGGGATTTATCTATTTCTCTTTCAACGTTATACTTTTCAAAAAGAGGCAATTTTTGTTTATAAAAAACAATTTCTAGCTTGTGCTCTTTTTCATAGTTTTTATAGATATTTAAGCACTTTTGCATGAGTGAATAGTTATCAACTACGATTTTATCATATTTTTTATCAACAGCTGTAAGAATAGCTTTTTTTAAAAGCGTCCATTCTTCATGTAGAATTTTAGGACCTTTTGATTCTTCGAATTTACTTACAATCTCTTGCCATTGATTTAATAGTTCATTAGCTTCATCTATTAGCATTTCTGTTGTTGCATTAGCACTAGCTGTTCGACAAATAAGTCCCATATCTTTCGGCATTTCAAAAGCTTGAATCAGTTTTTTAAGCTTGTCTCTCATAGATTTATTTTCAATTTTTCTTGAAACTCCTCTATGAGGTGTATTAGGCAATAAAACTAAATATCTTCCTGCAATCGAAATATTAGATGTTAATCTAGCGCCTTTAGTGCCAATGGATTCTTTAACCACTTGAACTAAGACAGGCTGATTAATTTTTAATATTTTTGTTATATCTTCTTTTAAAGGTTTTTCCTTTTTTCCTTTTAAAGATATATCAAAATCCATATCAAACATCTCTTCGAATTTTTTTCTGTTTATAATGATATCGTTGATATGGATAAACCCATTTTCACTCTCATGTATATCGATAAATGCAGATTGAATATTATTTAAAATATTTTTTACCTGGCCTCTATAGATATTTCCTGTGATCTGTCTAGATTTTTTTCTGTCTATTATTAAATCGTTTAGCTGTCCAAAACTTAGATAGGCATAACGAATCTCTTTGGATTCAACGTTTATTAGAATTTCTTTCATAAATCACCGATTTTTTTAAAATTATATTATTCTAACCCTTATAAAGATAATAGAGGAAATAAGAAACTTTTTCCAGTTAAAAAAATATTTAATCTAGATATGATTTTATTGAAGCAATTAGATTATTCTCAACTAGTTCAACTGCGCCTTTAGTTGCTGAAATAATACCTTTTATTGACGAGTAACCATGACATTTTATAACTAGTTTTTTTACTCCCATTAAAACAGCTCCAGGATACTCTCCATAAGATAATCTTTTTTTGAGACCTTTTAAAACTTTTAAAATTTCAGTTTTTTTATCTATAATATTTTTTTCTACCTTATCGAGGACAAAGCTAGCGAGACCTTCTGATGTTTTTAAAAAAATATTTCCAGTAAAGCCATCTGTAACAAGAACATCAACCCTGCCTTCAAAAACCTCTTTTCCTTCAATGTTTCCTACAAACTTAAAATCATTTGCAATCTTTTTTA
This sequence comes from Candidatus Anoxychlamydiales bacterium, assembly GCA_011065045.1. GTDB lineage: Bacteria > Chlamydiota > Chlamydiia > Chlamydiales > SM23-39 > JAAKFX01. Next base: position 402 of record JAAKFN010000069.1, on the reverse strand, counting down.
GTTCTAAATATGCTTTTTGATGATGAAATGTCCCTTTTTGTTTTTCCTCTCCAATATTTAAAAGTCCAATATTTGGTTTTTCTATGCCTTTAGCTTTTTGAAATGCAGCTCCCAAAAGAGCAAATTGCACTAAATTATCAGAAGACATCGCAATCGATGCACCAACATCTAAAATAGCTAAAAGATTTTTTTTTGTAGGAATCAAAGCTAGAAGAGCTGGCCGAGAAATATTTTTAAATGTTTTTATAAAATGGGTAGCTCCTGCAGCTAAAGCTCCAGTGTTTCCGCAAGATATAAAAGCATCTATCTTATCTTCTTTGGAATATTTTAATCCCTTAAAAATTGTAGAGTCTTTTCTTCTTCTAATAGCTAAAAGAGGATCTTCATCCATAGCTATTGTAT
>JAAKFN010000068.1 GCA_011065045.1 Candidatus Anoxychlamydiales bacterium | reverse complement strand
TCTAAGTGGAAAGGTGAAGCTCTAGTTGAGCTTGTTAAAGCTTTGCTTTCGAAGAATGAAATTAAAGCTGCAAAAACAATTATGGGTGAAATAAGTTCTAAGTGGAAAGGTGAAGCTCAAATTGAGCTTGTTAAAGCTTTGCTTTCGAAGAATGAAATTAAAGCTACAAAAACAATTATGGGTGAAATAAGTGATCCTTCCGAGAAAGTTGAAGCTCAATTTAAGCTTGTTAAAGCTTTGCTTATAAATGCTTGTTCTCAGGTTTGATTGCACCAATATATGAATCGAATTTACCAATTCATTATTTTTAATTAAGATAAAGTGTAGTAGTCAAGACTTAATCTGACTTACAGTTAGAGATATTGTACATCGATTAAAATTCAAATCGCCAAATGCATATTCTCAATATGAGAGAGGCCGAATTAATATATCTTTAGAACAATATGAAAAAATACTAACTGCTATAAATCCATCTAGTCATTATTTATTTCGATTAGCTTGAAATAAATAATCGTATATTAAAGCTCAGGCCAACTAAGCTCTAAAGTTTCTATTCCCTCTTTTGCAAACCAGCTGTCTAATTTTACCTCAATTACTTTAGCTTTTAGAATTATTTCAGCTAAATCAGATGATGTATCTGATCCTTTAACGTGATCTATTAACGCGAGGATCTCATTATATAGAGATTCGTCTGGATCAAAAAGTGAAATTTCCTCGATCTCTTCTAGGTTGCTTTTTATTGATCTTAAATTATCGATAATCATAGCTTGATTATCGAAAAACTTATGCATTTTATCTTTTGCCATATTTTATCTTCTTCTAAAAGTATTTAAAAAGAAAAACCAAAAATAAGAGATATAATTTTTTAGTTTTAAATTTTCATTTTTTGTTTTTAAGTTATCACTCATAACTCTATATGTAATAGAAGATATATTTTGCCAAGAAAAATTTATAGCAGAGCCAAGTCTCATTGCATATTTATAGTGCTTTTTTACTTTTTTATGAATTTTTTCGTTAAATTTTCCCATAGGGTAGACAAAGGTAGTTATTTCAGTTTGAAGCTTTTTCTCTAGAATTTCTTTAGATTTTATAATTTCTAAATCTAGGTTTTTGCTATTTATTAAATTTACATGATTATATGAGTGAGAGGCTATTTCAACGAGATTTGAATCCACCATCTCTTTAATTTCTTGCCAGCTACAAAAAGGTGCTTTGGTTTTATAGATATTTTTTTTCATAGCATCTTTATAGGGAACGTTTAGTCTTATATCGTCATCAACGTTAGTTGTTTCTAGAATATATTTTATAGGGATAGCTAAAACAGCTTTTATTTGTAGTTTTTTTAATAGGGGATATACATATTTATAAAAATCATAAAAAGCATCATCGAAACTAAGACAGATATTTAATTTAAAGGGATTGAGTTTATCCCTTGGCAAAACTACTTTGTATTTGTTTGCTATATGTGTTAAGTGGTCTTCTATCATTTTATAAGGATTTGAATACTTATCTGAATTTATCCTGTGATATGAAAATGTTAAAAGCATTAGTCCTTTTTATTATTAAGCTCATAGAGTTTTAGATATTTATAAAAAGCTACATTTGCATTGTATACAGATATAATAAAGCCCTCTTTTTTTGCTAAAAATCCTTTTTTTAAAATGTAGCTTTTAAAAAAAGCAAAAAGTCCATGAAAAATTGCTTTTGAAAGAGAGGATTTTTTTTTGTTTTTATTTTGTTCAGCAAAAAGAGTTGTGTACTTTATCATTTTTTGTAAAAAGTCATCTGTTTTTCTATATGAGAAATGTGAAACAGAGCTTTCTAAATACTCTATTTTAACATTTTCTTCTAAAAGCTTTTCATGAACTAAGCTTTTAGAAAAACTTGTTTTGTTTTTATTATAGAGTCTTAGGTGTTTTTCTCTGTGCCAGCCGCAGCATTTAATAAGCTTGTTGTTGTAGAAATTGAGAAAGGAAAACCCATAGATATTGTTTGGATCTAGTTTTTTAGAAAAAATCTCATTTTTTAAACCCAAGGATACTACTTCATCGGTATCTAATGCTAATATCCAATCGTTTTTAGATAGTTTAGCTCCTGCATTTCTTAAGTTTCCAAATCCATCAAATTTTTTTGAAAAGATCTTTACATTTTTATAATTTTTAGCAATATCCAAACTATTATCTGTAGAGCCTGTATCTATTAATATAACTTCATCAAAAGCTACTAGCTCATCTAGAACCTTTGTTAAAGTATCGGAAGAGTTTTTACAAAGCATTACAACACTAATCATAGTACTGAATATAACATAGAGATTAAATCAGAGCTAGCATTTAACGGATGCTAAAAAATAAAAAATCTGATATGTTTTAAATTTTTGCATTAATTTAAGGAGAAATAATGAAAAAAGGATATACATTCGACGATATAGCACTAGTTCCTCAATTTAATAACATTCCATCTAGAACAGAGCCTATTTTAGATTCATGGCTTACGGTAAAACAAAAACTGCAAATCCCGCTCATAGCCTCGAATATGGATACAGTAATATCTGAGAAGTTAGCTGAGGTATTAATTAAAAATGGATCTATTCCTATTTTTCATAGATTTACAAGTTTAGAGAATCAAGCTAAATGCATAAAAAAATTTCCAAACAAAATTTTTATATCCTCAGGTATTAGAAAAGAGAAGATAGATGAAACTAGAAAACTTTTAGATTTAGGGGCATTGGGGGTTTGTATAGATGTGGCTCATGGCCACTCTGATATGATGATGCACTACATTGAAGAGCTCAAAAAAAAGCATCCCGATAAAGAGATAATAGCAGGAAACGTTTGTACAGCTATTGCTTATCACGATTTAGTAAATGCAGGAGCTGATGCAGTAAAAGTTGGAATAGGTCCTGGCGCTGTATGTACGACTCGGATGATTACAGGTTTTGGAGTTCCTCAGTTCACTGCAATTTGGGAGTGCGCTCAGATAGCTGCAAAACTTAGAGTTCCTTTAATTGCTGATGGGGGAATTAGAACTAGTAGAGATGTCGTATTGGCCTTAGCTGCTGGTGCTAGCACAGTAATGATTGGAAAACTTTTTGCTTTAACAAAAGAGAGCGCTGCTGATAAAAGAGAGAAAAATGGAGCTATAGAAGCCAAATATAGAGGGCAGGCGAGTAAAGATTTTCAAGAAGCTTTTTTTGGATGTTTAAAAGAAAAGACTACAGCTGAAGGAGTGAGTTTTTGGGCAAAAATAATAGGCCCTGCTCAAAAATTAATAGATGAACTGCTCGGTGGTGTTAGAAGCGGTTTAACATATGGTGGAGCGAGATCTATAAAAGAGCTTCAAAGGAAAGCTGAATTTATAGAAGTTACTTCAACTTATATAACAGAGAGCTCTCCAAGAGTTCACTGAGTTAAAAATAAATATTTTAATATTGTTTTTTTTACAGATTAAAACTCTTTGCAAAAAAGTGAATATTCATCAAACTATGATCTGTTTTAATCAATTTCTGAATATATGATAAAAAGTGTTAAAAACTTTTTTTTAGAGTTTGACAAGACTCAAAAAGTGTTTATTTTAAGTGTTTTAGCGAGTGTTTTTTTTATATCTTGCGACTACGCTATAATTAGACCAGCTAGCACATCGATTTTTTTATCGAACTTTTCAAGTAGAGCTTTTCCATACTGTTGGATACTAAGCGTTCCATTCAATTTACTTGTAGTATATTTATATAATAAATTTTTACCGATTATTGGATGTTTAAAAATTTTTTTAGTTTTTGTTTGTTCTATAATCTTTGTGAACACTCTAACAGGTTTACTTGTAAGTAGAGTGCCAGCTATCATTTTTTTTCAGTTTATCTTCAAAGATCTTTATATACTTTTAGCTTTTAAACAAGTTTGGTCGATGATTCATTCAACGATAAATACTCAAAGAGCAAAATTATTATATGGATTCATGTTTGGCTTAGGCGGCATAGGCTCTGTTTTAGGCGGTATGATATCTGGTTTTTTTGCTGTTCAGATAAAGTCTACAAATCTTTTTTTTCTATCCATTCCAATTTATTTACTTGTTTTTATATTCTATTTGAAAGCTTTAAAAAATAGCTCTGCTTCAAAACAAGATTTTATAAAACAAGAATCTGAAAAAAGCTCAAATTCAAAAAAAGGTTTTTCCCTAATCAAAAGATCTCCATATTTAATATCTATTTTATTAATTGTAATCTCTATGCAAATAGCTACCGCTTTTATCGATTACCAGTTCAATGTATATCTAGAAAAAACTATTCCAAATGTTGATTTAAGAACAGCGTTTACAGGTAAATTGACAAGTGTGATTAATTTAATCTCAACTTCATTTCAGTTTTTTGGAGGTTTTTTACTAATCAATATTTTAGGATTTAAAAAGTCACATCTATCTGTTCCAATATTTTTAGCTTTTAATTCTCTTGTATTTTTGGTGTTTCCATCATTTCGTATGGCGACCTATAGTTTTGCCTCCATTAAAGCTTTAGATTATTCTTTTTTTGGTATTATTAGAGAGATGCTCTATATACCTTTAAAAACTGATGAAAAATATAAAGCAAAAGCAATAATAGATGTTTTTGCATATAGAAGTGCAAAAGCTTTTGCTTCTCTTTTTTTAATATTTGTTCAAGATGCAACAGGTCTAAATGTGATAATACTAATCAGCATAATGTCTATGATTGTCTATTTCATTTGGACAAGAGTCGTGTCTATAATGTTTAAAAAGCATCCCGAGGCCCTCCGAAATTAATTTTTTCTTAAAATATTTGTAATAATATTAAAGATTGTAATATACTCTTACATTACGCCTATCAGATCCTTTTTATTAATTAAAACTCATAGTAAAAGTGGTCTTTATAAATTTTAATATATCTCTGAGTAATAATAACTTAAGATTTAGATTGAGTTAATATTAATTTAATATGAAAAAAGCATTGAAAATAATAATTATATAAAATAGCTTAAAAATAAGAGGAAGAGAATAAAATGTTTAAAAGAATTATATTAATTATCTTGCTTATTGCATCTTATGTCTATTTAGTTTCTTCTGATCCTGAAGGGGATATCTTAAGCAAAGCTAGAAACTTTTGTAATTATTGTTTTGCTAAATATAAAAATATGAACTTAGAGTATCATGTTAATAAATGGCCAAATAGTTCGAAAAAAAACTTCTATTGAAGTCTAATTTTTTTTGCAGTTTTTTCTAATTCTTTATCGTCTTTTCTGATTGATTCATGTGAAGATAGATAGCCTTCATATTTTTTGAAATACTTATCTAAGTAAGTAGTTGTTGGTTTCCATTTAGATATGTTTGAGGTTCCGTGCATTGGGATTAATTTGATATGAGCATGATCAATACCGCAGCCTTCAAAGATAAGGCCGGTTCTTGAAACATCATCTAGTTTGGTGTCTAGGAGTTTTGCAACACGCTTTGCTGCTAAAATGAATTTATGTAAAAGATCATCTTCCAGATTAAATATATAGGAATCATGGTGCTCTTTAGTAATTAAAAAAGTAAATCCTTCGGTATTAGGAAAGATTGATAAAAAGGCTAAAAAATCATCATCTTCCCATATTTTATGGCAAGGAGCTAATCCTTTAGCAATTTTACAAAATGGACAATCATCTAGCATTTTTTAACCCTCTTTATCAATCTTTTTCTAAAATCACATGCTATAATTTCAGTCCAAAAGCAGCTGTTAGAGCACTAATAACAATATCAGTAATTAATATGGTTGATCCCAAAGTTAAGTAAACTAATCCAGGTGCAGCAAAACCAATAGCTAACATAAAACCAATTATGAATGTGCAAATATTTTTTGTAGTTAGAAAGACTCTTGCTAAAATGGTAGCTTCGTTTTTCTCCTGAGTTTCAAGGTCTTTAGCAGGATTTGCATTCATCTCATTGAGTAATTCATCTCCTTTTTTAGTATTTTTGTATATTCTATTTGCAGAGCTAAGAGCAAAACAACCGCCACCGGCAATTTTCAATGGGATAAAAAATTTAGAAGCTAAGGAATATATTGGAAAAACAGTATTTTTTAGAGCTTTGAATATTTTGAAAACACTCCAAGTAAGTTCTAAAGCATTTTCAGCCAAAGATCTGATTGAATTTTTATACCCTTTTTGTATAAGTAGTGTAAAAGAATGACCCATTTTCATAATAGAGCTTCCAAAATCTCCAAAGGCAAATGTATCTTGTCCAAATTTTGTGAAATTAATAGTATTTATAATACCAATGTTATCTTTTAGATTTGCAAATACATGGCTTATCCATTGCAGGGATTGTTCGATGACTTTAAGTACGTTTTTAGCATTTGTTCTGATAACACTTTCTATTACTGTAAAAGCACTAGATTCACTCTTTTTCTCTTCTTTTTTTGCTGCTTCAGTAGATGTTGGACTCAGGCTTGTTGCAGCGAGAGGCATTGTTGCTGGAAAACTCATAGTATTTCTCCTTAAATTAAATTTTTGATCTATAGTTATAAATTAAACAGGAGTTAAAATTAAGTTTTTATTTTTTTTTCTTCTTCTTTAATAGGTTCGATGTAAATTTTTTCAAGGGTTACATCAACAATGTTCGAAATAAGAATTATTGTTTCTATGGGCAAAAAGAATTTTGTGGTAGCAATGAATAATGATGCGAAAAATAGTATCCCGAGGGCTAATTTTCCTATTTGATCTGTAATTTTCCAAAGACGTCTTAAAACTTTAACGTCATCTGGCACTCGAGAATCATTATCTATTTTATCGTCTAAACTTATTGAATTTTTATCTAGCGAATTTTGATTACTTTCAAAAGTAAATTTAAAAAGCTGTTTTCCTTCAAAAAAGATAGCTTCTATAGAGTTAAAAGAAGAGCAAACATTTGCAATTATTTCTAATCTAGAAAAAAAAATTTTATTCCCAAATTTTAGAATATTATTATTTTTTAAAGATTTACAGAGTTTAAAAAAATTCCAAATAAGGTCGAAAAGATGCTTTCTAAGTTTTGAGATGTGGCTATTAAGACTATCTGAAATCTTACAAAATGATTGGCCAATACTTGGAAAAACAAAAGCATTTTCTCCTGTTTTAACAAAGGTTACTAAATTATTAATTGAATTAGACTCTAAATTCGGAAAAAATATCAGAGTCCATTCAAATGAATGCCTTATAATTTTTAAAAAATTTTTGCTATTTTCTTTTATTAACTCTTCAACGTAACTAACAGAGCTAATTTCATTTTTTATGGGTAGATGGACACTCATAAGACCTCCTTCTTATAATTCAAGGATGAAAGGGGAGTACACTTGTAACAAATATAAAGATTTAATAAAAGAATTTATTTGAAAAACATAAAGATACTAGTCGCAATTAAAGCTACAGCAAAAATCTTTTTCAAGATTTTTACATTTAGTTTATCTGCTAACTTTATCCCAAAAGGGACAGTAAACACCGAAATAAGCCCAATAGATATAAAAGATGGCAGATGAATGTATCCAATGCTATGGGGATTTCCGAGAATATTAAAACCAGTTATTAAATAGCTCAGCGTTCCAACTAAAGCTGTTATAAATGTAGCTGTAGCTGCTGTGCCAATTAACGAATAATTTGGAACTCTAAAAAGCATAATAAACAAGGGCATACCAACTACGCCTCCGCCAATACCTAAAAGTGTCGCTAAAGATCCAATTACTAATCCTAGAAAAACAATTAAAATCTTTTCTGGTTTTTTGGAACGTTTATGAACTTTTCTAGCAAAAAGAAAGTAAAGACCAAATAAAAGAGCTACAACAGAAAATATTTTAGCTAAAACATCTCCAGGGATTAAATAAGAGATAAATACTCCAAAAAAACCGCCAATAATTAAAGGGATATTCAAATTTTTGAAAATATGCCAAAAAATGGCTTGCCGTTTTTCATATAAAAACATTGCAACAACAGATGTGAGAGTAATAATAGCTAAAGATGTGCCAACAGCTAAATGCATAGGAGTGGCAACTCCAACGTCGAAAACGGTATAGATAAAAAATAAAGAAGGAACAATTATGATCCCTCCTCCAATGCCTAAAAGGCCAGCTAAGAGTCCTGAGAGAACTCCAACAACGATATATGCTATTATATGAACAATCATCTTAACCACTTTTCTTTCATCAAAGCAGATTTGTAAAATAATTTCTATTGTAAAATATTTTTTTTAACATTGAGGCTAAGTAGCTTAGATTAACGGTAGTTTAAGTCTCTAATCTTTAGTCGCTTGCGGCGTCAGGCGGAGGGGCGTAATTAACTTGCAATTAAGCGTTTAGAGGTTAATCAAATAGCTAATTAATATTATCTAAAAACCTTCATTTGAATATTTTTCTGCTATAAGTTAAGCTTTTAACAAAAAATATTCTTTTTATGGATTTAAAAAAAACTATAGATTCTATAAATGTTTCAAAAGATCAATTTGAGACTTTAATTGATTTTTTTGATATAAAGCTTACAAAGCCATCTCAAGAAAAATTATCCCATCTTTTTAACAACCTTTTTCAGGCTTTTAACGTGATAGAATCTAAGGATTTACAAAAAAAAGAGATTGAGAGATTGAGTTTAGGTCTTCCGAACATAACTAAAGGCTCTGAGGGTGACAAGGCGATATCTTCTATAGAGCAAGGATCTAATATTGAAAAAACCAAAATCCCAAATATGTTGAGAGAAAATAATA
>JAAKFN010000067.1 GCA_011065045.1 Candidatus Anoxychlamydiales bacterium | reverse complement strand
TACGTAACAACCGCAAGCTTGGTAAGGGCTGTGTAGACTTTGATCTGACCCCAGTCCAATTGAGATTACATAGTTCATGAAATCTTCTATCTGTTTCATCTAAAGCTCTAAGATTTTTTATATAGTCTTCTCTTTTCCCCTCATAATCATTTTCTAAAGTTTTTGCAAAAATTTGGGCAATTATTTCATTAGAAAGCTTATCAAAATGATTAGTTCTACAAGGAAACCAACTATTTATCTTAGCAAAAACAAGATTTACATATATTGACATATTACACCGTTATTATCTTTATTAAGAATGCCATATTTATATTAATAGTTTCAATAACTTTACTTTTTTAATTAGATTTCTCGATATTCTTTTTTTTAAAGATGTTATGCATCTTAACTATAGATTCTTTTCTATGCAAAGCCTTTGGGCTACATGAAGAAAGAAAGAAAGAAAGAAAGAAAGAAAGAACGCTGACTCCACATTTAAAAATGGGAGCTTGCGCCGTGTCCTTTTCGGTCAAGCAACAGGCTCAGAATAACGCATTTGCTAGATCCCTCAATAATACCTTGTTGCTTGACCAGATTTACTCCACAGTTCATAAGCTTTCCAGTCTTGAAAGCCCCTCTATCAACCAGCGTAATGTGTATGCTTAAATAACATCGGTATACTGCCATAACATATCCGATACTATTATATATTGCGAAAATCTTTTTGGGACAGAGTAACAAAAAATATTTAAACCAACCTAAAATAATTTAATTTTTTAAAAGATCCTTCAAAACTAGAGCTTAGCTGGCCTGATCTCTAATATAAGATTATTTATTTCGATTCAAGCTAATCGAAATAAATAATGACTAGATGGATTTATAGCAGTTAGTATTTTTTCATATTGTTCTAAAGATATATTAATTCGGCCTCTCTCATATTGAGAATATGCATTTGGCGACTTGAATTTTAATCGATGTACAATATCTCTAACAGTTAAATTTTCTTTCTCTCTTTGCCTTCTTAATGAGAGTGCTAATAAAACTTTACTATCTGACGTTGAAATCCCTACTATATCTTTTCCATATTCATTTATTAGAATTTTACATTTTTTCTTAAAATAATATTGCAATAACTCGTAAACAGCATCTTTAAGCATAAATAAAGCTTCTTTTCTTGTTTTGCCTTGTGTAATCAAATCCAAAGATGTTATTTCTACTAACCAATGATTGTTCTCTTTCCAGACTTTTCCTTCAAATTCCATATTATTGTTTACCTCTATTTTTCTTTGCTTTATTTAATATCTTTTTTGCTAATAATTCATTTATCTCTCTATGTCGAGGTACGGGTTCACATATTTCACCATTCGTCCAAATATCATGATTGCTTCCATGTCTAGCTAATTCCCAATTATATTTTTTAAGCGTCTTCTCTAATTGCTTTTTCTTCATTTTAACTATTCATTTTTAATTGTACATAAATAAATATACATTGTCAATTATCTTAGGTCAAATATATTTTATATTTATTAAAATAAATTATTTTCTCTTATCGCAAGTCGTTAACTACAAAATGTTTTTAAGAAAAATAAATAACCAATAGTTATTTTAATCAAGCTAGCTAATTAGTTGACCTGAGCTCTAATATAGGATAAAACAATAGCGCTAGCAGCTGAAACATTTAAAGACTGCAACTTTCCTTGCATTGGAATAAAAACCTTATATTCTGCCCTTTTTAATAATAGCTTTTGAACGCCTACTCCTTCAGATCCCATAATTAAGAGGGTTTTATCAGGGAATTTAAACTCATATAAATCAATAGAGTCTTTTTCTAAAGTTGTAGCTACAATTGAATAACCTGCATCATAAAATGTATCTATAGCATTAGCTAAATTTGATACTTTAATTAAATTTACAAGCTCAGTTCCTCCCATAGAAGCTTTAGATACAACAGGGGTAATGTCAGATCCCCTATTTTTAGAAAAAATAACTCCATCTACTGAAAAACACTCAGCTGTTCTAATTATAGCACCTAAGTTTTGAGGATCAAAAATACTATCTAACATTAAGATAAGAGATTTAGATTTATCTTCATTTTTTTTAATAAAATCTTTTGGGTTAAAGTAATTTCTAGATTTGATTTTAGCTAAAATATTTTGATGAGAGGTAGATTGAACCATGTTATCTAAAGTTTTTCTAGATACAAATTTCACAGGCATCTTTTTCATAAGATCTAAGATCATTGGATCTGTTTTATCTTTGGCTGTATAAATCTCTATTAAAATATCTTTTTTATGTTTAAAAATTTCTAAAACAGTATTTTTACCCATTAATAAATCTGTCATTTTAAACCTATTGGTTTTTCTCTTTTTTTCCAGTAAAATGGACCATAATTATAAGTTAGTTCTTCATCTTTTTTTATAGCTCTTTTTGTTCTAAAAATTAAATGAACTTTCTCATCTAAATATACAGATAAAGGCTCAACATTTGGTTTAAAACTATGATTTACAAATCTAATTAAACTTCCCGCCTCTCTAGCATCTATTGTATATGGAGTTTTTTTATATCCTACAGAATATTCAAAAAGATATGAGTTTTTATCATCTATAATTTTTTTATATTTTCTAACGTTTCCGGTATACTCCCCTAAAAAAGAACGAATCTTAAAATCTTTATTAGCAAAAATACCATATTCTTTTATGTTATCAATCCATTTAATATACACATCTGGGATAGAATGTGATTTTATCTCTTTTTCGTAGTAAGCTCCAAACCAGATATTTTCTTTAGTTAAATACCCATCTTTTCCAGCAGATACACATATTTTTTTAACTTTGTTTAGTATCTTAACGTTATCAAACCTAAGGTTTGGTAAATATGTTATTTCCATAAGATCTTCAAATTCTTTTTTTGAATATAAAAAGATTTTTCCCTCTTTTTTGATCTTAAATAAATACTTTTCTTGCATAAAATAAACTTTTGTTTAAAAAATATTATAACTAATTTTGCAAAAAAATAGAATCTTTTGCACAATAAAGAAAAAAGAGTAGGTAAATTATGGTAGACTTTCCTTTAAAATTTGAAGTTAAAGCTGATTCAAAACCTGGAGTTTCAAGTACTTGGCAATGCTCTGCTAACAATCTAGAGCCCATTAAAGTTGGTATCCCTGTAGGATTCCATGGCCCTGGAAAGGCTTATACTCCAGAAGATTTATATGGCCTCGCTGTTTTAAATTGTATAATTGCTGTTTATAAAGCTATTTCAGAGAAAAATAGTATTGAGTTTGAAAAGATTGAAGGTAGCGTCATAGTTTCCTTAGATAGGAAAGAAAAAAACGGTAATCTAATGGTTACAAATTTAGATATAAAATTTAAAGTTTCAGGCGCAAAAGATAAAGAAAAAGCAAAAACTTTTTTGGAAAAGGCAATAAAAGATTGTCCTGTTTCAAATTCGATAAAAACTGGCAAAACTTATCATATAGATGTTAGCTAGTATTTTTTTATCGTAATTTAAATTTTTAATATTTAAGTTTTTGATTCAGTTTGAATATCTTTTCTATTTCAGGTAAAATAGCGTCATGAGTATATCTAATTTAGAGGTAAAAAATGAAAAATATTCTTTTACTTTTTGGCTTAGCTGTAGTACTACTGATTGGGCTAACAACCTATAGAAATTCAAAAAAAGAAAAACCATTAGTTGTTATAATGATGGGAACTCCAGGCACTGGAAAAGGCACCCACTCTTCTGAGCTTAGTAAAGCGCTAAAGATTCCCCATATTTCAACAGGTGATCTTTTCAGAGAAAATATAAAAAACGAAACTGAGCTTGGTAGAGCAGCTAAAGGGTTCATGGATGAGGGCCAATTAGTTCCAGATAAGATAGTTGTTGAAATGCTTTTTAATCATATACATGATAAAGGCTATGATTTAACAGGTTATATTTTAGATGGCTTTCCAAGAACTCTAATTCAAGCTCAATCTTTGGATCAAAGACTTGGCAGAGATTATAATAAAATAGCTCTAAATTTAAATATCGATGAAGAAAAATCAATCAGTAGAATTACAGGAAGGCTAATTTGCCAATCTTGTCAAACACCTTTTCACAAAACAAACTTGCCTCCAAAAATAGATGGTAAATGTGATATATGCGAGTCAGATCTATATCAAAGAGATGATGATACTAAAGAGGTAATAAAAAGCAGGTTTGAGGTCTATAATAACGATACTAAACCTCTTATAGATTACTACCAAAAAAGTAATGTTTTAAAGGATATAGATTCGAACGGATCTAAAGAGATTGTTTTAGAAAATCTACTAAAAAATATTAATCAAAAAAGATAATAGAGAAACTTAAGAATCTAAAGGGCAGTTTTAAAAACTGATCTTTCTAAATTTTCCTTAGTTTTTTGCTGTTTATTTTTTTATGATGTTTTACTTATGACATTTTTTTGAAAAAGCTAGTTAATCTCAATCTCAGAGACAACGGGCATATGATCTGATGGGAATTTGCCATCAAAAGTATCTGCTAAAATCCCGTGTGACATTACATTTACTTTTTTATTAACAAATATATAATCAGGTTTCACCCCTGGCTGACCGGCTTCTTTAAAGCCTGACCAAGAACCTGTTGGACCATGATGAGGAAAAACAGCTTTAAATTGAGCATCTATTAAAAAATTATCTCTTGTTAAAATTTTATAGGTCTCTTCTCCTCCCATTTTTGGAAAGATATTAAAATCACCAGTTACTATAAAAGGGTAGTTTTGAGAGATTTGCTCAACTTGATCTCTAAGCAGTTGAGCACTTTTATTTCTAGCTAAAATAGAGTGATAATCAAAATGTGTATTAAAAAAATAAAAAACTTGATCAGTTCTTAAATCTCTTAATTTTGACCAAGTAACCCCTCTTACAAATTTTGCCTTCCAACCTTTGCTCAAAACCTCAGGAGTTGAAGATAGATAAAAATGAGAAGACTCTAATAATTCAAAACGATCTTTTAAAAATAACACAGCATCTATAGGGCCACTGTCTTTGCCATCTTCTAAACTAACTCCATGCCAATCATATTCAGGAAGAAAATGTATTAAATCGTTTAATTGATCTTTTGTTGGCTCTTGAAGCCCGATTAAGTCCATATGATGAAAACGGATCATAGAAGCTACAAATTCTTTTCTATATTTCCATGTGCATTCTTCAGGTTGCTTCTCTTCACAATCTTTAAGATGAATATTAAAAGACATAACTCTAATAATATTCTCTTGCAGAACTGTTTTAGTTTTTAAAGCTCTTTTTTTTACCTTTTGTAGGCTTACTTGAGCCTTGGAAGATGACATAGTCCTCTTATGTGTAAATTTAAGCATAACTTATTATATCAAAAAGATCAAAATTTTTGAACAATAATAAATGCTACTCATTATCAAGAGCTTAATGTTCAAGTAAAAATTTTAATTGATAAAATCGCTCCTTTGGAAGTCTATCAGGGAAATCTGTAAAAAAATGTGTTATGATGTTATTTAAGTTACCGTTAAAAACATATTAACTAATGAATATTATTAACAATATTAATTACTAAGCAATGGCATTTGCAACGGTCGACTTTGGCTCTCTTGTAAAAGGAGCTCATATATTATCTCAATCTCCTGGGGATGCAAAAATTTCAATAAAAATATTTCTGTACTAGCAGGCCTTGCTCTAATATCTATAGGTATTATTGCCTTATTTCTGAGTTTTGAGCTTTTTAATGGAATAGATAGACTTCGGTCTTCATAGAAGCAAAATAAATAGATGAAAAACTTTTATTTTTTTTCTTCTTTAGATAATCATGGACTACTTTTCCATACCCAAGAGTCAAATCCGACACAAAAGGCACAGCAGAAACTACTTCTAATACCGGTAAATCAGCAACCTTAGCTAAAGAGTGAGGATGAAGCTCTAAAGATGTAGGATCTGTCCAAAATATTAATCTCAGATATTTATACTGTATACTCTCATATCCTTTGTCAGATTCGAATTTCAAAACTTATATCCAATACCTAAGCCTACGAGAAAACCACTTAGATCAACTTTATCATGATATTGATCTTTAGTAGTTTTAGTAAAATAGCCTAAATAACTTGCAAAGATATCTATTGCAAAAGTTTGAAAATATCGCCTAAAACCTAAACCAAATTCTCCTCCAAAATGAAATTTATGCTTATCTTTTAACCATGTAGATTTTTGCTTCGTATGCACAAGTAATAATGAGGGAGCTATTTTTAAATAGATAGGTTTGTAAAAATAATATTGCCAGCCGGTAGTTAATACACCTAAGTCAACTCTTGTTGTTCTATTTGAAAGGGCTTCGCTATTTTTTAAAAGACCTTTATTTCTTGAATAGCCACCACTTAAATACCAGTAATTTTTATCCGTTAATCTGAAATTTAAATCAATTATAGCCATAGGGTTGTTTTTCCCATAATTATCATCATATCTGGATCCTAATGAAAAATAATTAGCATATTTAACAATAACATCAGCTTTAGATGTTGTTATGAAAAGAAATGAAAAAATTAATATTTTTTTAATATTTATTTTTATACACATTTTGAAAATTAATTCCTCTATGGCACGGTTATTGAAATAGGAGTACTTTCTCCACCTGCATCTACATAAGTTACGTAATAAGTAGTTTGTTCATTTCGCGTCCTGTTATGATGTATAAAGGATGTTTGGTTATTGACTCGTGCTAATAGATTGGTTTTGTTTAGATCTAAATATATATTATAATACAAAGCACCTCCTATTGCCTGCCAAGATAATAAATTGATCAAATCTGATTCATATAATGATTGAACTTTATACTGAGATCCGGAAAGCACCAAGGTTTGAAGAGCTTTGATACTACTTACGATTTGATCATTGCCATCAACAACGCTCTCCCATATTACATAGACTTTATCAGTTGATATTGCAGGTTGAGGACGTTTAGTCGAAGTTACCGTTCCAGTTGGAGGTGGTACTATAGTAGATTCAGACCAACTACCTGAGCTATAAATACTGTTCGCAATTTCTATCTGACCATCAATGTTGGCATCCCATAGTGCATAGATCTTATCAGTTGCATCTATTGCAAGTCCAACACGAGCAGCTGTAGATATTGTCCAAGATGAAGGTACTGGTATTATAATTGCCTCAGAAGACCAGCTACCTGAGTTATAGACACTACTAATAATTTCCTTTTGACCGTCAATAGTGCTTTCCCATGCCACATAGACATTATTATTTGAATCTAATGCAATATTAGGGCGGTTAGTTGAAGATACAGTTCCAGGTGGAGGTGGTATTATAGTTGCTTCAGAAGGCCAGCTACCAGAGCTATAGATACTACTTACAACTTCCTTTTGACCATCAACAGTGCTTTCCCATGCTGCATAGACATTATTATTTGAATCTATTGCAAGTTGAGGATCGTCAGTTACAGTTTCAGTCCCAGCAGGAGGTGGTATTGTCTCGGAAGACCAGCTACCAGAGCTATAAATACTGCTTACCATTGCTTTATTACCACTAATAGTGGCCGAACAAATTAGATAGACCTTATCTGTTAAATCTATTTTAATTTGAGGTTTTATACGTATAGTCGTCCCAGGAGGAGATGGTATCATAGTTGCTTCAGAAGACCAGCTACCAGAGCTATAGATACTACTTGCAATTTCCGTATTACCACCAGAATCATATCCCCATACTGCAAAAACCTTATTAGTTGAATCTATTGCAAGCTGAGGACGGGCAAATTGAACCGGACTCCCAGATGGAGGTGGTATTTTTTCAGCCAAAGACCATCCTCCAAGGTTACTATAGATACTACTTGCAATACGAAACTTTACCCCCAGATCATCTGTATCAAAGATCTGCCATATTGCATGGACATTATCATTTGAATCAATTGCAAGTTGAGGCTGTGTTGTTATATCTAATAGAGTCCAACTTCCTGGCACTGGTATTATACTAGCCTCACTCCATTGACCTGAGCTATAGATACTGCTTAAAATTCGTTTCTTGGAACCACCTCCATCATCAACATCACTATACCATATTGCAAAGACTCTGCCGGTTGAATCTATTGCTAGTTGAGGATTTGCTGCCGAAGACACAGTCCAAGATGAAGGTATTGGTATTATGATAGCAGGATCACTCCAATCTTCTGCCATTAATGTCGATGTTTGAAATAACACTATGACTAGAAGGATAAGATATTTGCTAATTTTCATGATTTTTTTAAAATTTTTACTTTACAAAAAAATTACATTTTACCTAGTAAAAGATATTCAATAATTAAAGTCAATTTTCAGAAAATACGCCATACATAAGCAAGTATCAAAGAAAAAACTCCTTGGAAGATAATTAAAGAAGATAAATCTGATATCAATTCCAAAATCTTATTATTTCCTATGATAGACCTAGATTCTGAATTTAAAAAATATTATAATAAAAAATTAATTTGTTCAGGAGCAAGAGATTCCTATACTTTCTGTAGAATAAAAAAAATTATCTCTTTTTCTTCTTTAGATAATCATGGACTACTTTTCCATAACCTAAAGTCAAATCCGCCACAAAATGCAGAGCAGAAACAACTTCTAAGACAGGTAAATCAGCAACCTTAGCTAAAGAGTGAGGATGAAGCTCTAAAGATGCAGGGCCAGTCCAAGCTCCTTTAATTTTAACATTTTTAGTATGATATTCAACAAGTTCACAAATCTTTAGCTTGCCATCAACATCTGGGATTATTTTAAGTAAAAACTGAGGCTCATTCATAGATTTTAAAATTA
>JAAKFN010000066.1 GCA_011065045.1 Candidatus Anoxychlamydiales bacterium | reverse complement strand
TTAAGAACCTTTTCTCGATTAATCACTGATCAATTCAACAAGTATGAAAGATAATTGTGTAGAGCTTGTAAACTTTCCATTGATTATAATAGGAATGATGTTCCCTTCTGGATAAAATTTCATAAAAAAATTCTCTAACAAAGATGATCCAAGCCTTGGATAGGTCTCAACAAACAATAAAAAAAGCGTACAATCTATTTTTTAGTAAAGGTTTTAACAAAAAATTTTATACGGATTTTTTCTTTTATGTCTTATTTTTATAATAAGATACTTAAAAATTTAAGGAATAAAAAAAATAAAAAATAAATTATAATTATTCGATCATTTCAAGAAACTCTGCTTCAGTAATGATCTCAGTATCTTGTTCTTGCGCTTTATTGTATTTGGCTGTTGGTTCTATTGAATTGGTGACTAAATAAGTAAGATTTTTACTTACTCCCGATCGTGTTTCCCCTCCATTATCTTTTACCATCTGCTCTGCTTCTGCTCGTTTCATAGTCTCTAATTTACCAGTAAAACAAAAAATCTGTCCTTTTAATTTGCTTCCCATAATTTTTTTTACCTGTATTTTAATTTTATTAGTATCTAAAACCTCCTTCATTTGCGGATAAAGTTTGGAAACTCCCTCAGTTAAGTGGTGTGCCGATATATCTGCGAATCCTTCTACTTGAGCTATTTGAAAATCCGAAGCACTTTTAATTTTTTCGAATGTATCGAATCCAGCATCTACTACCTTCTGAACCATGTCTTCTCCAATATTCTCAATTGCAAAACCTCCAATAAACTTCGCTAATGGTATTGATTTCACAGCATTAAGATTGTCTAAAGCCTTTTTTGCTGAGGTCTCTTTTACACTATCTAACCTTGTCAAATCACTAACTCTAAGATGATATAGATCTGCAATTGTATTAATTTTGCCTGAATCGAATAGTGGTTTAATCAATAGTTTTTTGCTGAAGTGTTTTATATTAAGCTTTTTTATCCATTTCGTTAGGCGATAATAAGCTCTTTTGGGGCATAATTCATTTGGACAGTATAACTGTGTTCCTTCATTAATTAAAGGAGTATTACAAACCTCACAGATTGAGGGAATTGGAATTTCTTTTGCATCTGAAGGAGTTCTGATCACATGCTCAATCTTAGGTATAATATCTCCTCGTTTTGTAATAAATACTTCAGCACCGATCTTGATATTGAGATCTTTTATTAAGTTTGGATTTGCTAAGGAAGCTCTACTTACATTACTTCCTATTAAGTGTACAGTCTCTACAATTGCGACAGGGGTATAATGGTGTCCGCTAATAGACCATTCGACATCTTTTAGTATGGTTTCGATTCCTTCAGCTAAAAATTTAAACGCTATCTGTTTAATAGGTTTAGCTCGTTTCATATCATCGGTATCAATTTCCTTCCCTTTAATAACGAGGCCGTCAATATCATAATCTAATGTAGCCCTTACATTACTCATAACATTCTCTCTTATTTGGATAACTTCTTGGGGAGTTTTAACTGTTTTTGTTAGTACCGAGGGGAAGTTTTGGTCTTTTAACCACTTAATCTTCTGGATTTCAGTAGTGAATACAACATCATCAGTTATACTCACCGCATCATAGTAGATAATATTTAGATCTCTACTTCCGATACCATCTTTTCTCCTCACGATCCCCGCAGCGGCATTCCTACAATTTTGCTTATCTGAATGTTTTTTATTGTATATATCGTGATATAAAACTATTTCGGCTCTAACCGCCCCTGTGAAAGAATCTTTAAGTTTGGGAATAAATTCTTTCATCTTGACTACATTAGCAGAGACGTTATCTCCAACTATTCCATCCCCTCTTGTTATGGCTTTTTGGAATATACCATCTTCATATTGAAGCTCAATACTAATTCCATCAAGCTTAAACTGTACTAAAAATACCTTGTAATGACGTTTTTTTGACCACTTACTAAATTCTCCAGGTTGAGTAACTTTATCCTGAGAATTCATGGGAATAATGTGTTTTTCCTTATTGAATAGCTCAGAACGATCTACGCCAACCCTAAACAAGATAGGGTTTTCCGAATCTAACTTATTTAACTCATCCTCTAAGGAGTCATACTTCGCATCTGAAACCTCTGGTTGCTCATTATAATAGAGATCTCGATGGCGATAAATTTCACTTTCGAGAAATTGAATTCTCTTTTCTGGGTTCCGTTGTCTTTCGGTCATAAATTTCCACCTATGTCAAACAAATAAAGTGGTAGTAGAATATTGTTTTAATGTTATTTAAAAAAATTGGGTGAATTGAATTTTTAACTTTTTCATAACAATATAGTAAATAGCAGTGTTTAGTGCGTATTTGACTTAAAAAGGATCATATCCATCTTATTATAATAAAAACTTTTATAATTAAAAACATAAAATTTTGTATTATGGATGAGCGTGAACTTGAAGAGGAAGCCGAAAGGCTTGGATGGACAGTAAAATACCTGAAAAGTCATTTAGCAAAAGAGGAAAGGATTGAGAAAGTATTTGACAGGTTAGAAGATGAGAAAATAGTTAAAAAGTTTAAGGAAAAGTATGGAGAGGAATGGAACCAATTAGGAGAAGAGTAATAACTTTCTTTAAACTATGCCTAAAAAAGTAAGATCTATTAAATCCTACAAAGAAAAATGCTTTGTATGTGGAAATCCAAAGAATGATAGATATCTGCTATTCTGTGTTAACTGTGGGCCTTACATTTATAAAGAAGGCAAGTTCCCGCATCAATTAATTGAAAATACCAAAGAACATAAGAACAATGAAACAGAGAAATTTATCGGTTGATTTAACTAAATCATTAACCAATGGATATAAACTCTCGGTATTTCGGATTATTTTATAAAAACTTGAATAGAGAGGATTATCATGTTTAATTTAAATGCGAAAAGTGTGGAAAAGGATTTTCAGATAAAGGTAATATGAAAAAACATATGACTTCTCATTCAGATGAAAGAAAATATAAGTGTGATGTTTGTGGAAAGTCCTATAAATACAGTAGTGGATTATCTAAACATAAGAAGATTGAGCATAACAATTAAGAATTAATTAATTAATTTATTAGAAATTAATATGTGAATAAATTAAATTATAAAATGAAGATATTATGAGCGATGAACTAATTAATCTTCTAAAAGAAGATATTGAGAAATTAATGGAGGATATTTCTGAAGATTCAGTAACCTCTGGAGTTATACCTGATCTACCCGAATTTGAAGCATTAAGATTTAATTTAATAATATCACCTAAACTTTTTCAAGATAAAGTTGATGCAAAATGCTTTCAATCATTTAGGATAGATACTAATAGACCCTATAATCCAAAGCTTCAGATTCGAAAAGATACCTTTGATAAAGTCTTTATGGAACCCTTTAGAATTG
The DNA here is from genome assembly GCA_011065045.1 of Candidatus Anoxychlamydiales bacterium. Taxonomy (GTDB): domain Bacteria; phylum Chlamydiota; class Chlamydiia; order Chlamydiales; family SM23-39; genus JAAKFX01. The sequence continues at coordinate 5,487 of JAAKFN010000066.1, read as the reverse complement.
AAATGGAACCATTAATTCATCATTTTAGCAGTATATTAAACACTTCCTCTGCACAACTTTACATCCAGTTATTATATAGGACTTTATATATTAAAATCCTTGAAAAAAAGAATGTTGAAGAGATTTTTACTTTATTATATAATGAATGGACAGAATTCGTTATCAACAATAAAATGGGTGTAAAATTTATAGTACCTATAGATAATTGCCAAACTCACTATGATATTGAATTAGTTCCGAATGAGACCTATTTGACGGGATTCAGACCATATCGTTTTTTAAAGAAAGATGAAGATTCAAGCAGTATAATGGTAAATACACTCTTAGTTTATAAAAGAACAATTTTAGGTAATATTTACAAGACCATAGAAGAATATAATAGCACCTATAAGGAGAATGAGAGCAAGTATTTGGAAGACTGGAGTTTACTCAAATATGAAATTCAAGAAATTCTATGTTCATTCCATCTACAAAATATTGATTTTAAATATGAATTTTTTGTAGAACTGCTTCCTTGGTGGTTTAGGTTTAATGAGGAAGAATTTATTAAATTATTTGATGATATAGAAGGTCGAGTTAAATCCATGCCTTCTCAAACATGGAGTACAGCTTTCTCAAGACTCTCAAATATCGTAAATAGCTCAATCTTTAGAGGGGACGCGTATATAACTATATGGCATCATTACATGGAATTATATAACTCAAATTTTGTTCCAGATATTATTTTTAACTCATTTACCATATTAGAACATATTTTCGGAGGTAAATCTTCAGAAGATATTTCTTTTTCTGTGTCATTCAATTTTGCATTGTTTTTAAGTAATACTCCTGATGAATTCCTTGATTTATTTAAGTTCTTGAAAAAATCCTATTGGGTAAGAAGTGGTCTAACTCATGGAGATGATTGGAGAAAGAGACTTAAAGCACTTCTTGAAGATGTCAAATATCCAAATCATTATGCTGTTGTAAATAAATGGAAGGAATTACTTAACTCATCTCTCAATAAACTAATTGATCGAAAGTTAGTTAATCTAAATATATTAGATGATATTAATGAAACTCATATCAAAGAAAATCTTAAAAAACAAGTTAATTGTCTAAAATTACTAGGTAAAGAATATGAGAATGATAAAAAAATAGAGGAAGCTATTAAAATTTATTCTTATGCCTATAATATGTTTGCAAAGGAACAAAAACCTGAAATTGCCAAGGAATTTGGAATCTTAATAAAGCAAATATATAATACCAAACCGATAATTGTCAATAAAGAGGAATTTCGAAAGATATTAAAGGAATTGGATGTTATTATTGCTTTTGATGATGTTCGCTCTGAATTTGTTAAAGATCTAAGAGAGAAACTTTATAAATTTCTCAAAAACAAATTCAATGAAGTTGAAAAATTATCTTTAGATATTAATGGAAATGACATAATGACAGTTTTTGAAATTGAACCATCACTTTTAGTAGGAAAGATTTTAGATCTACTAAGGTCTAAGATAGAAGCGAAAGAAATAAAAAATGACCAAACTCAACTGATAGAATATTTGAATTCAAATAAAAAAAAGATCCTAGATCAATTTAGCTGATTAAATTAATTAAGAATGACAAAACTTCATTTATAAAAATAGAATTTGTGGAGAAAAATGCTTGAAGATCGCAATGAGATTTATAGTGCTGACGAGCACGTTATGTGTATACTCAAATCTTTATAATATAAAATGTGATATGTAATTAATTTGAAGAGTTTATTCAGATTTTTCTAAATCTAAAGTAGTAGTTCCTAATATCAAAAAAGTAGCTTTAATGTTTGAAAATAGTAGATTTCTATTTGGAATATAATCAGGAGGGATATGATTATTCCAAAGTTGAATTAATTCCTCATCAAAAGTTAAAGTATGATTTTTAAATTTTTTATCTGAAAGGTCAAGCAATGAAATTTTGCTCCAAGCTCTATATAGAATCTTATAAATTTCTTCAAAATTCAAATCTTTATTAAAATATTCTTTAGCTATTACCAATAGGGGATCTTCTGAATCAATAAATCTTGGTTTTGCTTGAGAAAGGTCTGCTGTGCATTTATTACAATGTTTTATATTAAAAGCTCCCCATCTTAGTGTATAAGATTTAATTAATCCATTACATTTAGGACATCGCTCTTCTAAATAACAATTATGTTTAAAGCAAAACGAAATATATCTTAACCTCCATCTCTTTCGAAAATAAGGTTGATTATCCTGCTTTAAACACAATGGATAATATCTTAAACCAACCTCATAATTATAAATTCCTTTAGTTTTCCATAAAATTCTAAATTCATTTATATCTGGATAATCATAAGAACTCTCTATTTTTTTTTCCATCCATTCATATCAAAAAGACTCAATTGTTTTATCATTTTAAGACTAAAATCTGTGACTTTTGATAGATACTTAACTAATCTTAGCGAACCTAAGAAATCAACATTTTCAAAATCGTAAAAATCTGAAGAATTAAAATAATTTGGAAATGAGGAAATGAGAGAAAAATAATCTATATAACTCTGTAGAGTAGTTCTAACTAACCACGATGATAAAGATTCCCCCTCAATTAAAACTAGTTTCATCCTATTGTTAAAATCTCCTATTTCCTTATAACCTAAACCCAAATAAAAATAGAAATTTAAGATTTATTTATTTAGTAGAGTTAAAATTAACCAATATTATTATTCTAAAGACTCAAATCCTTTAAAATGCTATCCGTCATATCAGGATAATCTTCTGGTAACCGACTCAACTCTATAAATAATTTAGTATCTAAATACAAGTACTTAGATTCATCAATCTGGATACATTTTTTTTCTTTTAATTCATCAAAAAATGAATCTCGATGAACGTCTATACCCGAATAAAATTCTTTTAATTTTTTAAATTGATAATATTCACTATCAAGAATTTGCAAAATATTAATAACATATTTAAAGTCTTCTTTGGAATTAAATTTAAAATTGAAATCGTCCAATTCTATCAATTCATATTCTTTATTATCTACAAGTATTAAATTAAATCCATATTGGGCTACATAATTGATTCCATTCATTAAATCTGAGACAATTTTGAATAAATTTTCCTTTCTAATATAATTCTCCTTTTTTTTACGAATTATTAGAATAGTATTTTGGTTTAATGCGATGACTTCTGAGTTAAAATGTGTAATTTGCACCCGTTTTTCAATCTCATTTAAGGAAAGGCTGTAAAATTCATCTTTTAACTTTCGATGGATCATTTTTTTTTGTTTTCTTCTAGATATATTGTTTTCAAAACAGAGTTTTGTTATTTCTGAAATTGTCTTAGTTATGTTTGGTAAAACTTTTGGGTAATATTCATCGATATGTTCAATTTTTCTCGTCCTCGTCAAAGGTAGATTTCTATATAAGTTCTTATTTTTCAATTTCATAATTATCATTTCAATGAAATATTAGCTATTCTGTAGATCCTTTATGAATTTTAGAGTCTTTTTATATAAATCATGGCAAAACACACATTTTTTTTAACTTGATAAAATTTCTCGCTAAAAAAAGTTTTTACCTAACATTACTATGTTTAAGAGCTATTTAAACTATTCCATGAAAAAAGATTAGTCTAAATTATGCTAAAAATACTCAAAATATTCAAAATATTTCCTTGACATGGAAATATTAAATTATTAAACTTCCACTTGCTAGAAAATTTAGTAAAGATGCTCTTGAGATTGCTGAAAAATTAGGTGTTCCGGCATTAAAAGCTAACTCATTTCATAATAGGGGAATGATCTACAATTCTGAAAGAAAACATCTTGATGCTCTAGATTGTTTTAATAAGGCCGTTCAAATTGATGAAGAATCAGGAAATCTAATCCAAAAAGCTTCTCATATAAATAACATCGCAGCAACATTTTTGTATTTAAGAAATCTTCCAGAATTATTAAGATATTCCGAAAATGCACTAAGGATTTTAGTCCAAATTGGACTAGGAAAATCCCCAACAGCTAGACTTTATCAAGAAAATATTAATTTTGTAAAAAATCTACAGAGTAATTAAGTTTTATTTACTCTAAACATCGAAGTTACGGACAAGAATTGGTAAAAAAAACAGAAATATAAGGATTTATGATATATCCAACTGATATAAGGTAAGTTTTTCTAATTTCCGAGTTAGTTTATAAAGGAGGAATTTATGAATTTAAATTTTAAAAAAAGTCGTGGAGTCACAACATGATGATTAAATGATTTTTTGTGAATGTGATTATAAATGAAAAAAACTTAAAAATTGCAACTCCACAATTCAAGTCTGTACTTACATAATTTTATGATAAATATATTCACGACGCATAATTTTGATTCCTAAAGCGATCCTGTAAATCTTAGCTATACTATTAGGTTCATAAATTACCTGTGATTTTTTTGAGTAAATAACTTCTAAATTCTGATAAAAGAAATGTAATCCTATAGAGAGGAACAATGTATATTTTGGTATATTCTTTCCACTCTTCCAAATCTAAGTAATTAAAACCAACTATATCATCATATGTCTGCATTTTGTTCAATTTTAAGTCTTATCTCCATCTTAGATTCAATAATTTATACATAAGACAAAAAAATAACCATAATTAAGTATTTGTTATTCGATGAATCGAGTGAAATTTACGGAAAGAAATGCATTATAAAAAAGTTATTAAATTTACCAAAAAAGACCATTCGTTATTTAATTTAGCTATTGTTGAGACATCTCATTTAACTTTCAATCTCTTATTCTGTTTAATGATGGTTGTTGGACAAGTTCCAGACCTTTAGAGACCTACTTGTTTTAAAAAGACTCAAATATTGGCAAAAGATTAATAGATAGTTGAACCAAGAGAAATTTTTTAATTTTAAAAACAGAAAATGCTATTAATACATTATATAATAAAAATAAAAAATTAGTGAATAAAATGGATATTGAAAAAAAATTTAGAGAAGAATTAGAAGATGTTTTAATAAGGGAAAAATCTATTGAAGTTCTTATAATAGGTAAGCCTTATATTGAAACAAAATGGTTAGTTTCATTACAAATTGCTGCAATGATAATTAATTATTATAAACTAAGATTAATCAAGGAAGTAGAACCTTTATTTTGTCTTGATTTTAAAGATATTCCTTTTATAAAAATGAAATCTCATGATATTAATATAATTAGCATACAACACTTTAGAGAAGGGCATCCAAATTATATTCCTAAAAGGGCTAATCAAGAAAACTATATTTTGGTCTCCGATGAAGGTCTTTCTGAGAATAAAAACTTAGAAGCTTCTAAAATATTTACTATTGAAGCAATCTCTCAAAAAGAAGACAAACTTATATGTAATGTATCTATGGGAGAAATAAAGGAAGAAATAGCGTTTTCAAAACCTCCAAATAATTTAATAGAAAAATATAGGAAAGCGAGACGAGATGCGGAAATTAGAAATATGAAAAAACAAACAGGATTTATAGGT
>JAAKFN010000065.1 GCA_011065045.1 Candidatus Anoxychlamydiales bacterium | reverse complement strand
TACCGAGGGACACTCGGGAATGTAAGCCTGTGGAGTTTGTGTAAGACTTTTTTAGAAGATTCTAAAAAAGCAATAAACTGTGAAGCAGGAACTTAGCTTGTAGCTAGGGAATCCTCTTCCTTTCGGGAGAGGAGGATGTCAAAAGATTATCTGGATTTTCAAGTTTAAATATTTTTATAATTGAGAAAAGACCCGGAAAATTCATGAAAAAAAAGATAAGAATCTATTCAGATAGAGGGGTTAGTTTATTTTCATTAAAATGCTTAATAAATGAGCTTACGTTATTAAAACTAGATATAGATATCATTTCAGCTAAACAAGTAATTGAAGATGACTGGCAAGATAAAACCTCTCTTTTTATCATGCCAGGTGGTAGAGATCTGATGTATCTTAGAAAACTGAAAGATAAAGGGTGTAAAAAGATAAGAGAATTTGTCGAAGAGGGCGGTAGTTATTTAGGGATCTGTGCAGGGGCGTATTTTGGAGCAGAGGCAGTGGAGTTTGAAAAGGGAAGAGAACTAGAGGTCTTGGGTAAAAGAGATCTAAATTTTGTAAAAGCAAAAGCTATAGGCCCTGCATATAGAGAACCTAAATTTAGTTATAAAAACCATGAAGGTTCAAAAGCTGCTTTGTTAGAGTATAAATCTAAAGATTTTAAATGCTTGAGTTCTGTTTATTTTAAGGGTGGATGTTATTTTGAAGGGGATAGCAAATTAGATGTTATTGGAAAATATAGCGATTTAAATAAAGCTGCGATTGTTAAATCAAAAGTAAAAAAGGGAAAAGCAATACTCTCTGGAGTGCATATTGAATGCTCAGCTGATAATATTTTTGATATTGATGATAATTTATCTTTAATGAAAGAAGAGATAGCAAGAACAGAGAATATCAGAAAAAAAATATTTATAGATATTTTAGAAAATCTTCTTACTTAAAAAAATCTAAAATTATTTTGTGGACTTCATTTGGTTTTTCTCTATACATCATATGGGCTACATTTTCTATTATTTTAAGTTTTGAATTTTTTAATTTTGCATGAACTTTTTCAGCGCAATATAGGGGAGTATCTATATCTTCTCTTCCAGCTAGGATGAGTGTTTCAGTATTTATTTTAGATATCCAATTTGTTGAATCAAAATTAGCTAAAGCAACAGATTGCCCTTCATAACCTTTGGGATTGATTTCTCTTTTGGACATAGATTCCAAAGTATTTTTCATATTATCTGGATTTTTCAAATACTCAGAGCTATAGAGCCAAGGCATAATAATTTTAGAGATGATATCTTGATCGATATTTTTTTCAAATAAAATAGGTACTAGCTCAAATAGCATTTGAGAAGGATATGGTATTTTTAAAAAGGAGCCAGAGAGGATTGCTTTTTTTACTTTTTCAGGATAGTTCAAACAGATAGTTTGCAGGATTGCACTTCCCATAGAGTGAGCATAAATATAAGCATTTTCGATATTCAAAAGATTCATAAGTTCAAAGACATCTTTAGTTAAAATATCGATTGAATATGGGGGAGGGGTAACTTCTGTATCACCAAACCCTCTAAGATCCATTAAAAGTACTTTATAGTGCTTTTTTAAAGGGTCTACAAACTCTTTTAGAAGTTTATGGTCAGATGCAAATCCGCCAATTATAACTAGAGGGGGACCTTCTCCTTCATATTCATAGTAAATGTTGATATCGTTAGCTTTTATCTGAGGCATTTTTTTATCCCTTTTTTTTACAAAATAGTACTGAGATGTTAATTCACTTTAAGCTTGTTGCGACGTCGATGTTTTCTGATTAAAGATGAAGTTTTATAATGTTTTTTAGATGACTTCCATAAATCAACTGCTATCTGGGCGTTTAGCCAAAAATCAGGAGTTGTTTCAAAGGAAAAAGCAAGTTTTAAAGCCATATCAGGAGTGATTCTTGTCTTTTCATTTACGAGTCTATTTATTACTTTATAATCGCAACCAATGTGAGCCGCTAATTCTTTTTGAGTAATTTCAAGGGGGAGTAGAAATTCTTCAAATAAAATTTCTCCGGGTGATGTTGGCTTTCTTTTAATCATTTTTCACTCCTAATGATAATCTATTATTTTTACATCAAAAGGCTCAATATACCTAAGACAGGTGTATTAAGACAGCTTATAATAACTAGCAAGAAAATATAAAATAAAATATATACCATCTTTAATTTTTACTCTTTGGGATCTAAAGAAAATGAATGCGAACTAACTTTAATAAACAGAGTAAAAATTTTTTAATAAAAAAATATTTTAATTTTCTTTATACTTTTATGAAATACAAAATTTCTCTAAAATAATTTACCTTCCAATTATACTGAGGTCTTTAGATGATGCGTTTTTTTATCTCTTTATTTATTTTTATTAAAATTTTTGCTTTTGCAAACGCTAAAAATTTTTATGAGAAATTTTTAAATGAAAAAGAGCCAAGTGTACTATTTGATGAATGTGTAGATTTGATAAATGGAAACTTAGCTATTGAAGATGAGATTATAGCAGATGGAAAAGAGCCTATAAAGATCAAAAAATCACAATTTAGTTTAAGTAATTTTGATCTTTTAAAAAGAGAAGAGAAAGATCGTTTAGAATTCGTATTAGCAGGTTTTTCATATAAAGATTTAACTAGAGTATTATTTTATGGAGATAGAGTAGATATAGTTGAGCCGACAGGTGAGGTTTTATCATTTGGAGCAAATTTAAAAAACCATAAAAACAATCAAGTAGCTACTCTCTATTATCAATCAAGTTCATATTTACCAAAATATTTTCATAGAAGAGATTTAAACAAGGTAGATCCCTCTAAAATAAGAGTTGAAGCTAGAGGAATTTATGATTTAGTAGTTTTATATCCAAGTGGGGTAGAAAAACATTTTAGAAGGGATAATTTGCGTTCTAATGAATATTATCTAAGATTTACGAAGCTACTCAATCAAAACATTTTACATTATTCATATGATAGATTTAATAATTTAGAAGAGATTAAATCTACGAATATGAACTCTACTAAGGTTTATGCTTGGATAAGGTTTAATTATCTGCATCCTGAGACTAACTACAGTGAAAAGCATAAAGATAAATATGATTTAAATTTAGCAACATCTGATGGAAAAAATTTTCAACTAAGGTTTAGAGACTATTCTCCTCTTATAACAAATAAAGAAAGGGCGAAAAGACCTTTTTACATAATAGAGGATATTTTCTCTAATATTTCAAAAGAGCATTTTGATTATCATTTAGATTATAAAACGACACATCCTCTGTTGAAAACTCTTAAGCTCAAAGATGGAAGAGAAAAATTTATAGAGTACTATCTTTTAGGAAATAAAAACTCTGATCTTGGAGTAGAGTTTTTTGAAGTGGGGGATTTTCGTTTTGAAAGAGTAAAAACTATAAAGCAAAAAACAAGCTTAGGGGATTTTTCAAATGAGTATAGATTTTATTATGAAAATGGAGTTTTAAATCAAAGATCTGGAAAAACAACCGTAATAGATACTAGAAACAATAAGTACATCTATATTTACAATAAAGATTTAAAGATTGAAAAGATTCAAAGATTCAAAAATATTAATGGCCAAGATTTTTTAGTAAATGAAGAGAGATTTCATTGGAAGAGGATAAATAATTTTTCAATTTTAAAATCCAAAGAATTTTTAGATGAAAATCAAAATGTTTTAGTTCAAATAGATTATTTCTATGATGGGAATTTCAATTTAGTAGAAGAGAGCATTTTAGGGGATATTACAGGTGAAAATGAAGCAATAGAAAAATCTTCAAAAAGATATAAATATTCAAATGATAATAAAAATCTAATAATTGAAAAAACAGATGATAGTAGAGCTTCTTTCCAATATTTTTATCTACCAAATACCAATCTTATTTCAGCCACATATTTATTAGATGATGGAAACATAAAAAAAAGAGATTTTTACGAATACAGTCCAGATTTTATTTTAATAAAAAAAATTCAAGATGATGGCTCCTCTTTTGAAAGAGATGATCTAAAAGATATTACTTTTAGAGAGATTAAATATTTTCATCCAATAGATTCTGGTGCATTTTTAGGATACGTAAGTATAAAAGAGAAGAAATTTTTAGATTTAAAGACATTTGAAGAGAAATTATTTAACAAAAAGATATATAGCTATTCTCTTAGAGGACAGCTCATAAAAAAAGATATTTTTGATAGTGAAAACGAGCATAAATACACTCTTTTTTATGAATATGATGAAAAGGGTAATTTAATATCTAAAACTGACGCTTTAAATAAAAAAACTACCTTTAGCTATGATATAAAGAGTAATAAAACATCAAAAATCTATCCAAATGCGCTTTCGAAATTATATAGCTATGATGAAGCTAATAATCTTCATAAAAAGCAGATCAAAAAAGATGATCTAACTTTTGAAAAAAACAAAAGTTTTGATGAACTAGATAATGAAGCATATTTTTTAGATTATTTAGGCAAAGAGACTTTTTATGAATACGATTCTTTTTCTAATCTAACTAAGATATCTACCATTGAAAATACAGATGAAAAGACGATAAAAAACTCTAAAGCTCTCTCTTATGATAGTTTTGGTAATATTTCTAAAATAGATAAAGGAAAAGATATTATAGAAATAAAATATAATATCTTTTCAAACCCCACTTTTATCAAACAAAATAGTTTTATAAAAAGATATATCTATAACCTAGAGGGAACCCTAAAAACTTATATAGACGAAAAGGGGATTAAAACTCATTTTGAGTATGATTATTTAAAAAGAATAATAAACACAAAAGTAATGACTCAAAGAGATCAAATCATTGATGAAAAAAGCTATTTATATAATGGTTTCTCTTTAATTGAGATGAAAGATAGTAATGTTTCTAAGAAGTATTCATATGACTTTTGTAAAAGATTAATAAAAGAAGAAAAAGTTTTCAAAAATGATACATTTTACTCTCAACATTTTTATGACACTCTTTCTAGAAGATATAAAACTATCTATAACAATGAGATTGTAAAAATAAAGTCTTTGGATGTATTAGGTAGAACTCTTCTGGAAAGAGTAGAAATTAAAACGAGGCCATTTTATGAAAAAAACTTTGTATATGATGAGGTGGATAATTTCTCTTTGCCTTTTTACATAAAAAGCAAAATGCAAAATAGAAAAAATCCTTTTGATCAACTAGGTTTTTCATTGGAATGTGATAATTTCATTATAGATGATTTTGATCATTTAGCAATTTCAACTAAAAAAGATCAAAAGCAAAATTTCAAATCTTTTGATTTTCTTTTTCATGATCTTATAGCCGAGAATTTATCAAAGCTAAATTCTATAAATTTTATCTCAGATATTTTTGATAATATATTTATATCAAACGCGCAAAAAACAGCTATTATAGATGAAGATTTTTCAAGTAATCCAAATATTTTTTCTGCTTATCTCTTTTTATATGATGATTTAGATTTAGATTCAGTCTTTTCAGAAAAGTCATATTATGACTTTAGTAAAAGAAGAATTAAAATTTTATTTACAAAAGATGCTCTTTTAGGAATGCAAAACTCTAATTTACTTGTAAAACAGGTTTTAGAGATTATAAAAAAACCTAATAATATTGAAAAAATTGATGATAGTGAATTTTTGATATCATATAAAAATATAGAAGCAATTGTAAATATTAAAGAAAAAGATCAATATATTATTAAAAACATTACTAAAAAATAAATAAATATAACAGCTATTAATTAAAGTATTATATTAGTTTATGTTTTATGTAGGCTTTATAAGCTGTTTTTATTGAATTTATTAATATTTCAATCTATTCTATAGGCAAAAAGAGGCTTTTAGATGACTTTTCCAAGTTCGATAAAAAGTAAAATAAGTACAATAAAAAATTTAGATGGTTTTCCCGATTGCAGAGATAGTAAAACATATTTTGACGAATTAAATAGTCTTCGTAAATTATGCAATATTGATACTGATTTTGATGGTCTTTATAGAAACTATGACACTAGTTATAAAAAACACCTAGATAAAATATATAGCTCAGCTTATAGGGTGCATTTATTTGCTCAAAATGTATATCAGAAGACAATCTCCTTTTGTTCTTTGCCAAAAGAAAATCAAGCTCTTTATTCAAAATCTTTGATATATCTAGTTAATTTAAGAAAGTTGAACTCATTTATGGGAGACATAGATGATAGTAAATTTTATACTTTTAAAAATTTAGTCAGAGATTGTTTTAATAGCCTCAGAGTATTTTGTGAACATTATTGTATGCTTCAAGCAGAGGAGAATAAATTGACTAAAATTCAATCAATTTGCGAGGGTTAATTCGGTTTCAAGGTTTGTTGGATTAGAGCTATTAATTTTTCGCTCAAAAGGTTATTCAGAATCAATTTAATCAAGCGTTTATAGGATTTCTTTAACTGAGGATTCAAGTTTACCAAGCAGTTCTGTTAACATAGATATGTAGTTGTCTATTTCCACTTTCCTTAAAGGTTCCTTTGTATTTCCTAAGATGACTTTATATTGATTAATTGCAGCTTTTATTTTTTTAGAATCATTTGAAACACTGGCATGAAAGAAAATAAAATTATTATCTTTTCCTTCTAAGTGTTTTTCAAATGAATCAATGAAACTCTGTATTTCTACTAGTATTTCCGTGTTTTTCTCATCTATTTGTCTTAATTCAGGAATTAAATTTTCCTTAATTTTTTTAAGATCTTGAAGTTTAGTGTCAATTTCTCTTATATAGTCAAAGTTTTTTTGTTTTTGGAACTTTTCTAATTCTTTTCTAATGCTTCTATATTTCTTTACGTATTGGATAGATTCTTTTCGCGCCATTAAATGGTTTAATTTTCCTGAGTAGAATTTTAGTTCAAAACCAATAGCTTCCCTTGACTCTTTATCGGCTTTTTTATGTGAATCTGATAAAATTCCAACCAATTCTTTTATATCTGAAATTTCATTGCTAGTTCCTAATGTTGTTACCTGATGAGTTAGGTTCGATAAATTTACATTAGATAGGGTTCTATTAGGTTCTTTTTTTTCTTTCCTAGGTTTTAGTTTTGGGCTCAATATTCCAGAATCGTCTGTAAATGTTATTACAAAGTTTTTTTCTGAGTCAATAATTGTAAAATCTTCAAAGTCCTTATCTGATAAATCAGGTGATTCAATAGTTTCTGATTGGTGATTTATAATTTTTAACCCTGTTTTTTTCATTTTACTCAATAGATTAACAAAGTCTAATCCATCTTTACTATAAAGCTTTTCTGTAGCAGAATATGGGAAAATAATAGTATATTTACCTGTCTTAGAATCATATGCTTCAACCCTGGCAACTTCAGGAAGTTTTTGAATTTTTTCAGTAAATCTTGTTTTTAAATCAGTTGATGTTAATGCTGGCATAATTACCTCGTTATTATAGTTTTATTATATAAGTCTCTACTTATATTATACAAAAATAGATATTATAATTCAAATAATTTCTTAATTATTTAAGTTATTTCTATTAATTTAAACGCTTGTAATACAATGATTTATGGTAAAATATAAAAAGAAGCTTGATATTCTAAATAATTAATTACCAGTTGCTTACACAACTATCTGATTATTAAAGACTTTTAGAAGGTTATTCGCCTTTAAAAAAGGATTTAACCTTATCGAAAAACCCTTTCTTTTTAGGGTGATTAGCATCGGTCTCTAAACTTTGGAAATTTTTTAAGATCTCTTTTTGTTTTGGGCTTAAATTGATAGGGGTTTCAACAGAGACGATAACAAGCAGATCGCCTTTTCCTGAGCCATGAACATTTGGAAACCCTAAATCTCTTATTCTAAAGGTTTTGTCGTTTTGAGAGCCTTCTGGAATAGTAATTCTATAATTTTTCCCCTGTGGTGTTGGGATATCTTTTTTACAACCAAGAGAAGCTTCTGAAAAAGTTATTGGGAGTCTTAAATAAACATCATCACCATCTCTTTCAAAGCTTGCGTGGGGAGAAACTGTTATGAATACATATAAATCTCCTGCAGGGCCTCCGCCTTCACCGGCATCACCATAGCCTGTCATTTTAAGACGCATGTTGTTATCTACACCAGCTGGAATATGAATTTTAACGGTTTGTTTTTTTCTAATTCTTCCAATTCCTCTGCAAGTAGGGCAGGGATTTGTGATTATTTTACCCTCTCCTCTACATTGAGAGCAGGTAGATGACATGCTAAAAAAGCCTCTTGTTTGAAAGACTTGGCCGGAGCCTTGGCAAGTTGAGCAAGTTTTTATATCTCTAGAAGATTTAGCGCCAGAGCCTGAGCATGTATCGCAAGAGATGTAATTGGTAATTGCAACTTGTTTTTCTGTGCCTTTAATAGCTTCTTCAAAAGAGATTGTTAAAGAGATTTTTTTGCTAGCGCCTTGTCTGAGGGCGCTTTCTTCTGAATCATATCCAAAGAAAGATTCAAAAACTGAGCCTCCGCCTCCACCCATAGAGCCACTGAAAGCCCCCATGAAAGTTTTTAGTGCCTCTTCCATTGATGAAAAGCCTCCGCCTCCCATGCCGCCCATACCAGCTGCGTTTTTTACACCTTCTTCACCATATTGATCGTAGAGTTTTCTTTTATTGTCATTGGATAGAACTTCATAGGCTTCTGAGATTTTTTTAAACTGCGCTTCAGCTTCTTTATCACCAGGATTTTTATCTGGGTGATATTTTAGAGCATTTTTTCGATATGCTTTTTTTATCTCATCAGAGCTTGAGCTTTTAGAGATGCCTAGGGTTTGATAATAGTCTGTCATATTACTTTTTTTTACTTAAATTCTCATATAAATATAACAAAATGAAACATTCTTTTAAAGGGAATGTTAGCAAAGAGCCTTATAAAGTGCTAAAAATTACGAGAAAATTCTTTTCTTAAAAGCTGTTTTTAATCTTTTTCTAGCTGCTTTTGATTTAGCTCTTTTCTTGATAGAGGGTTTGTCATAGAATCTGTGAGCTTTTGCGGCTTTCATAATCCCTTCTTTATCAAGCTTCTTTTTTAATAGTCTTAAAGCTTTGTCTATAGGTTCTCCGATTCGGACTTTAACTTGTGGCATTTAAAATTTACTCCATCTTTTTGAATTTAGAACACTAATGATAATGAATATTAAATTATTATTCAACTATCTTTGGCCCTCTTAGGTATAAAAGATCAAAAGAGCTGTAATCTTCAAATTTTTTCTCTATATATTTTTGATTTGTATAGTCTATAAGTCTCAGAGGATCTAGCTCTTGATATTCAAATTTATTTTTATAAGTTTCAAATTTATCTTTTATAACATCTGCATGGGGACTAATTACAATTTCATATTTATCTATTAACCCACTTGCTTCATTAA
>JAAKFN010000064.1 GCA_011065045.1 Candidatus Anoxychlamydiales bacterium | reverse complement strand
TGCATCACTTCAATCAGCTGCAGATGTAGAAGTTGCATTTAACAAGATAAGTTTTAATATTTTTCAGACTCTTCAAAAAATGGCTGAAAATAATTTAAATTAAAGGAGGTAAAAATGGCTCAAGGAAATACAAATATTCAAATGGCTCTAGCTACTCAAGCAGTTGAATCCATTGGGGTCTTAAATAAATCAAGAACTATCGATATTTATAGAAAGATTTTAGAGTCTCAAGAAGCTACAGATGCTCAAGCCAAAACTCAAAAAAGACAAGCTCTCCCAGATGGTCTTGCAACTATATTAACAATTGCAGCAATAGCAGCTACATCATTTTTTAATAAGACAGATTTACTACCGACTTTAAATCAATTAAGCTCATCTGGAACTGCTATTTGGTCTAAGAGACTAGAAGGAAATGTAACAGAATTTTCACATAAATCTAGAGTTGAAGATGTTGCAAGAGATAGAATTTCAAATATAGAGCATTCTACAGATAGATCTATAACTGATATAGCAGAGCAAGTAGGCAGGTTAAACCAAAAAGAAATATAAAAAGACAAAAACATTTTTTCTTTTGCTAAGAAATTTCTAATTTCATATAGTCCGGCTTAGATAGACAAATTAGGCTTATGTATATTTTACTAAGGGATTCTTTTTTAAACTTTTTGGCAGGCGTTGGAGAGTACATCAAATTAATATCAGATGTATCAAAAACCATATTCCAAAAATTCCCTAAATGGACACTTATAAGAGATCAGCTTTTTGCAATTGGAGTTATGTCACTTGGAGTTGTAGCTATAACAGGACTCTCAACAGGAGTAGTACTAGCTGCGCAGAGTATTTATCAACTAAGTTCAAAGGGACTTGCTAACATCACAGGAATCATGGTTGCAAGAACTATGATCACAGAATTAGGACCAGTACTCACAGCTTTTATGGTGACAGGAAGAGTTGGAGCTGCTATGTGCGCTGAAATTGGAACGATGAAAGTAACAGAGCAAATTGACGCTATAAGATCGATGGCAGTAAATCCTAAAAGCTATTTAATAGCGCCAAGATTTATAGCAGGGATAATTATGGTCCCGCTTTTAACAGTATTTTGTATTCTTATGGGAATTTTAGGAGGATATTTAATATCTACCTATTTCTTTCATATGAGCTCTGCCGCTTACTTCTCTCCTATGCCATTGAATATCACACGTTTTGATATAATTGCAGGAACAGTAAAATCTATAGTTTTTGGAATTTTATTAGTCACTATTTGCTGTTATAAGGGACTCAAAACCAAAGGTGGAGCTGAAGGGGTTGGAAAAGCAACTACTAACTCTGTAGTTATTAGCTATGTATCTATATTGATATCTGATTTTTTGATAACACTAGCTTTAAATGCCATACATCTAAAAATTAAATATGACTGGCATCTATGATTAATATAAAAGATTTATATAAGACATACTCTAATAATTTGGTTTTAAAAGGATTGAACCTTGAGGTTAAAAGGGGTGAAATTCTAGTAATTTTAGGAAGATCAGGAGTTGGTAAAAGCGTACTTTTAAAACATATTATTGGAATAGAAAAGCCAGATAGCGGAAAAGTTGAAATAGATGGGGTTGATATTACAAACCTTCCATTTACAGATTTATATAAACATATCAAAAATATGGGAATGCTTTTTCAGGGAGCAGCGCTCTTTGATTCAATGAACATCGAGCAAAACACAGGGTTTTATTTAGAACATAATCTAGATCCGACATCTAAAAAGAAATTAAATAAAAAAGAGATCAAAGAAAAAGTTGCCTCAGCTCTTCAAATGGTTGGTTTAGAAGATGCTAAAGAAAAAATGCCATCTGATTTATCTGGTGGAATGAAAAAAAGAGCAGCACTCGCTAGATTAATTGCATATAGACCGAAAATACTTTTATATGATGAACCTACAACTGGTTTAGATCCAATAACATCTAATCAAATAAACGAGTTGATCGTTAAAACTCAAAATGAGCTTGGGGGTACATCTATTATTGTAACTCATGATATTCATTCAGCTTGGTATGTAGCAGATAGGATAGCAATGCATAGAGACGGCAAAATAATTTACATAGATACACCAGAAGAGTTTATTAAAATTGACGATCCTGATATTGCTTATTTAAAGAAGACTTTAACAAATTTTGAAAGGGGCAGATAAGGTATAAAAAATGTCTGATAAACTAAAAAACATTTTAATAGGTTTGTTTGCACTGATGGCAATAATGATTATTGCTGGCACAGTGCTTTTTCTGCAGCCCTCGATTGGGGATGGAGAAAAAACCTTAAATGTAAGATTTTCAAATATCGCTGGGATAAACACAGGAACAAGAGTTACTTTTGCAGGAAAGCCGATTGGTGAAGTTGCTAAAATTTTAGAAGTGCAAGATGCAAGAGATGATAAAAGAGATGAGTTCTCTAGAATCTACTGTTATCAACTAGTACTTAAAGTTGACTCAAGCATCGATGTATATGAAAACGATATTATCTCAATCCAAACAACTGGCCTTATGGGAGAAAAATCTATTGGCATCGTCCCTAAATCTTCTCCAAGAGAAGCTAAACTCGTTACAAATGATATAATTTATGCAAAAGCTGTAGATTCTATAGAAAACACTGCTCAACAAATATCCGAGCTCTCTGATAAAGCTGAAAAGACTTTAGATAATTTCAATGTATGGTTTGAGAAAAACTCTCAAAACCTCTCTCTTGTAATGACATCTGTCTCTAATCTTCTAAGCGACATAGACAATCAAAAAGTAGTTTCATCAGTTCACAGCTCTATTAACTCTTTTAATCAGAGTTTAAATCATGTGAATAGTGCTTTAAAAATTGTAGAAGAGAACAATACTTTTGATAAGCTAAATGTTTTGGTCGACAATATTACTTTAACAAGCGACTTTATCGCTACTGAAGGCAAAGAGACCATGGAAAATATAAACTTATTAACTCAGCATTTCAATAACTCAAAAACAAGTATTGGTAAACTCTTAACTACAGATGATTTATATCTAAAATTTAATGCCTTATTTGGTAAAGCTAACACTCTTTTTAACGATATAAATCAATACGGTGTTTTATTTCAGTATTCAAAAGGCTGGCAAAGACAAAGAACAAAAAGAGCAAATATCTTAGAATCTTTATCTACAGCAAAAAGCTTTAGAAGCTATTTTGAAACAGAAATAGGAGATATTACAAGTTCTCTTGGTAGAATCAATACTCTTGTTGAAAAATCAAGTAATCTCTCTCAAAAGCAGAGAATTGAAAATAGCGAAACCTTCAAAAAAAACTATGCGTATCTTCTAAGGCAAGTAGAGAGTCTATTAAATATGGTAAAATTATATAATGAAGATCTTTTAGATAAATCTAATGATCAGTAATCTTAATAGATTTTAAAAAGGCTGCATCATACATTGAAGATATCCCCTTTAAAACTTTGGCTCTATGCGTTAGCATTTCAACGTCAATAGTATTAATAGATGATATCATTCTTGTTAAATCTAAAGAGTTTATAGATCTTTCACGAATAAGCAACGCAGGCCCATATATAAGCCATCTAAAATAGTCTTCAGACTCTTTAGTAAAACTCTCATTTTTCAAAATCTTCAAAAAGTTATAAAAGCAAGCTGCTGCTAAAGATCCGTTATCAATAGCATCCTTATCAGAAAAGCTCATGACTTGTGGATTATGCACTTCTATCAACTTTAGAACAAAGAAGTTATAAAATATTTCAATAAAATCTAATCTATTTTTTCTAGTTAAAACATTTTTATTCATGAAAAATTGTTTATGAATAAATTCTATTGCTTTATCCATAAACCTATAAAGATCATCTGTGAATTTTATTGTAAAAGAGCCCTCTTTAGAAACAATTTCATTTCTAAAAATTTTTATAAAATCCGTAGCTTTATTTACATTTATATAAGTACCTGATTGATGATAGAATTCTGATGTTTTATCCAAAGTAACAATAACTATATTATTCTTAAAATCAGCTCTTTTCTCTAATAGTTCTACTGCCCCACTTCTTGCTTGATCTTTATAAGAGTTTTTATCCTGCAGATTGATAAATAAGTACTTTTGATCTTTTTCAAATGATCTTAAAAAGCCTTTAAACGCATCCACAACCTCAGCTGATGATATTATGTATTGTTTAGTAGGACTTGGACATCTAATGACATTTAATTGATTTTTCTTATGATCTATCTCATATAATTTTGATGGAGCGTTATCTTGGAGCAAAGGATCAAAAAGAGACATCTCTTCTAATCTAATAACATCTAAGATTTTCATGAGTGGACCACTTGGATATGAATCTAATATAATCTGAATACTTTCATCATTCTCTAATATGGTATTGTAAAAAGATGCTTTTTTTGGATATTTAAATTTTCTTTTTTCATCCCCTTTTCTAATAAGCATATGTATAAAACCGATCATCTCTTGCTTTATAAAAGAGTTTCTTAAAAAAAAGTGCTCACAAAGAGTATGAACTAGATCTTTAATGCAGTTAGCTCTCTTATCATCAAGATCATAAGCTATTATTTTTTGATATTCATCTGTAGATATAATATCTCGTAAAAAGCTTTGAAAATCATGGAAATACTCTATTGAATTTTTATAAAAACTACTAGTTATCAAATGTCTAGGGTTAGCAGCTAAATCTAAAGCGAATATTGCCTCGTTTATTAATGTGACAATTTGAGAGTTAATATTTTTATGAAAATTTTGAAAAAAGTACTTATCAATAATCTTTTGAGACTTTTCTAAAATATCGATCGAAGCTCTTTGAAAGTCTTTATCTAAAAAAGTTCTAATCCGTATAAGCGGATCAGCTTCTATATCTATTAAAGAACTCTCATCAAAAGAGCAAAAAAGCTTAATATTACGAATTAGCTCATGATCAAAAAATGGCTTTTCATCATCATCTACTAAATAAAAAAGCTCATAATCTTCATCTTTTTTCAGGGTTTCAAAATCCTTCAAACCACTTTTTTCAATATCTAATAAGAGCGAGTGTTCATTCTCTAACCATTTCTTATCCCAAGGCTCTTCCCCTTCTAAGCTTTCAGTAAACTTTTTAGCAAGACTATCTACATAAAAACTTTTAAGCTCTTTATATTCAGTTGTATCTACTATTTTTTCAATATTTTGGACATCTTCTAAAAGATCAAAATACTTATCTACCTTATTTGCAGCATCTGTTGCCATAACCATTATAGCTTGAATACCTTTTCTACATTTAGGATCATCAAAATATATAAAATCCTTCTCATAAATCTTTATTAGATAATCTAAAACTACTTTATAGGTATCTTTTATACTCTCTATTAGAGCCTCAGCATCATCTGAAATAAACCAGTCCATAGATCTATAGCTAAACGCTTCATCTTCAATAACAATTTTATGTTTTTTCACAATCCCAATTGGCTCTTTAGCATCAATTTTCATCTCGCTTAAAGCTCCCAAATTAGCTAAAGCATCATGAATTGTTAACTCTATTATCTCTTTAGTTTTCTGTCTCAACTACTTACCTATAATTACTATACAGTTTACGTCGTTTTCTAACTTAATTATTATATTATATTAATTATTAATTCAACTTTATTGGATAAATATTAATAATAATTTATCTATGTAGAAATGAGATGAATTTAACTAAAAGATCATAAATGAGTTAAAACCCAAAATCTCATTTTTTTGAAATTCCTCTCTTTTTTTAA
The DNA here is from genome assembly GCA_011065045.1 of Candidatus Anoxychlamydiales bacterium. Lineage (GTDB taxonomy): Bacteria > Chlamydiota > Chlamydiia > Chlamydiales > SM23-39 > JAAKFX01. Next base: position 3,643 of record JAAKFN010000064.1, on the reverse strand, counting down.
TCAATCCACTCCTAAAATTTAGAATCTTTACCAGAAATTAAAAAAAAGTTTATAGAAATTTAAAATATTTTTTTCCAAAAAATAGGCTATGTGTTATATCTATGTAGTTTTTTTTAGAAACCATAAACAAAATATTTTACTTTTTTCGCTTAAAGCGATGAAAGTAAAAAACATAAGGAGAAATTTATGAGTAAATTATCAAGTATCTCTAATTTTTTTTATACAAAGCCAACTGATGCTAAAGTTGCAGCTTTTAAATACACAGATACAGAAGAAAAAGACCAAAATGGCTCTGCAGTTACTTTAACTGCCGGTAAAGTTTCGCGCACAGTTATTTTTGATCCCGACCGTACGCATTATCAAATATTAAAACCAACAGGTCTTAGCCTAAATCAAAGAGCTGTTGTTTTGGATGGCAAGAAAAATGAGTTTGTATCAAAACCTGTTTCCAGCACTATCGACCTTAAAGGCTGGAAGCTAATCAAAGGTGATGCTTTAGCAGATGAAGATGCAGCAAAAGCTTTTGCTACAAATGTTGTTGAAAAGGCAATAAACTTTAAAGCTGTTAGATTTTTTAGATGGTCAGCTCAATCTGTTGCTGGTGGCGTCTCTGCAGCCTATAACAATCCTACAATTGTTACAGGAATTAAATGGACTGGAATTGCAGTAGCTATATGCGGCGGGCTATACTATTGGAAAAACCCTTCAGCATGCGAAACACAGCTTAAAAATCTTCAAGAAACTGTAATTAACGATAGTAGAATAGCTAAAGCATTATTAAGTTTTCGAGCGTACCTTGGATTCTAAAAATTAAATAAAAAATAGAGGAAAAAATATGTCAGTTAAAAGCGTTTCTTATAATAACTCAGCAATTATTCATTCTGATAGCCTCAAAGCAATGGTTACTAAATGGAAAGTTGGGACATTAGGTTTTAGAAGAACCTATCACATAGTAGTTTTAAAAGGTTCTATATATGGAGGGCTTGTAAAGTCAACTTCTGCATATGTGACAGATAAAATCCCTAAAAAACAAGATTTATCTGCATCAACTTTTCATGTAGATACCGATAAAAATGAAGATCTTTTAAAAGATGCGAAAGGCACTGTTATCTGTTCATACAATCAAAAGGATAAGGTCTACCTAGGCTTTAAGATAGAAGATGCAGCGTTTGAAAAAGTTGAGTCTATCTCCGCTGAGCTCATAAAAAGTCTTGGAGATTTTCTAAAAACATACTTAGAGACAACGGCTTCCACCTCTTCTGCTGCTTCTTCTCCAAAAACAGCAGAAAAAAAAGACAAAGCTAAAGCTCCAAAAGCAGCTAAAGCTCCAGAAACAGAAGAAACTAAAGAGACTCCTAAACCTTCAGAACCATCTAAAGGTTTTATAAGATCTTCTCTATCAAGTTTATATAGTAGAGTGTCGCCTTTAGTAACTTGCAACAGGGTTGGTTTTGTTGCCTGTGCTGCTGCAGTAACTGCTTTTCAGTTTTTATACTTAAATGCAGACATAGATCCAGCAACTCTAACTTCTCTTTAAATCTTTAACAAATCCCCTACTAAATTTATTTAGTGGGGGATTATTTTTTCATTTTTAAATGCTTTAACTCTAGATAATTTGTAAAGTAGCTAAATATCCAAACTAGCGATCCACCAAGAACTATCCCTAAAATATTAGCTGTAACACCAAAATCTACAATACTAATGATTATAAAAGATAGATAACTTATCACACATCCAATAACAGCTATTTTTAAATTAGTGATGTCTGCCTCTAGAAGAACTAGAACTGGAACGATAATAGAGTTTAAAAATCCAACAACTATTGAAAATAAAATATCAGCTCCTATATTTGGAACTTTTTCATAAAATTGAATCGTGATTCCAGGCATAACCCTAGCTGCAAAAAAAACTATTAAAAAATTCAAAAAAAGCGATCTTAAATATGTCATTTTTCTTCTCTTCCTTTTTCTTTCATATAATGTTTTATCTCAAGATGGTTAGTCAGATAAGAGACAAACCAAACAATTAAAGATGTCCAAATATAAGCGCCTGCTGCTGTAATTTTAATCCCAACTGGTAAGATATTTACAATTGAGTAAGCTGCAAAGCTAATAATAAAGCTAGAGAGCCCTACTTTTAAATGAGTTGATTTAATTTTAAAAAGCACAATTACTGGATAGATTAAAGAGTTTAAAAATCCCACTGAGAACGCAAAAATCAGATCGCCACCGATGTGAGGTAGCTTTGAATAATAATCGATTTCAACATTTGGAATAACGTGATTCACAAAAAACACTGTCAGAAAATTTATAATAAGGCTTTTGAAATAAGTCATAAAACACCCTTTTTTGTTTTTATAACACCTTAATTAAAATATTGCAATTAGCCTCATTAAAAAATATAAAAAATATTTTTGTTGCTTTCGTTAAAATAGTATTTTTTTAAATTTCAAAAACTTTGATATTTTAAAGTTTTTTTAAAGAAAATGTAAATTTAACTTTAAATTAAATTAGAAAAACAATATATAAATCTAAATACTTATGTGGGTTTTAATGAAACGATTCAGCTTTATAGTATTAATACTTATTTTAACTCTTTCTTGCGAAAAAAAAGAAACGACACATAAAACTCTGAGAACTTGTATATATTCAGATCCTCAATCTTTAGATACAAGAAAAGTTGGAGATTACATATCTTCTGAAGTTTTATTTATGTTGTATAGAGGGCTGATGCATTATTCAGCTTCAGGCGAGTTAGAACCGTCTCTTTGTAAAAGATATGAGATTTCAAAAGACAAAAAAACATATACGTTTTATTTAAAAAAAGCGTTTTGGTCTAATAAAGAGGCTATAACTGCATATGACTTTGAAAGATCATGGAAAAAAATACTAGAGCCCTCTTTTCCATCGCAATATGCTGAGCTTTTATATCCCATTAAAAATGCAGAGGCTGCAAAAAGAGGAACCATTAGTGTTGATGAAGTTAAAATAAAAGCAATAAACAACAAAGTTTTAAAAGTTGAGCTAGAACATCCAAATCCCTATTTTTTATTTCTAACATCATTTTCTTCATATTTCCCGATGCCCAAAAATATCGATGAAAAAAATTTGGCCCATCAAAATGTTAATAACCTAGCATTTAGCGGACCATTTATATTAGAGAAGTGGGAGAGAAAATCTAAAATGATTTTAAAGAAAAATCCCTGTTTTTATAACAAAGATAAAATTGATCTAGACTCTATCCATATCAGTATAATTTCAAATGAAGAGACTGCATTTCAAATGTATGAAAACAATGAAATAGACTTTTTAAGTTCATTTTTATCTCCTTTAGCAATTGAGACACTTGGAAAAGTTAAAAATAGAGATGACTCAAAATTTATTGCTATAGGAGGATTTAGTTTCCTTTGTTTTAATACTGAAAAATTTCCTTTTAACAATAAGCACTTAAGAAAAGCTTTCTCTCTTGCAATAGACAGAAAAAAAATAGTAGATAATATAACGCAATTAAATGAGCCCATTGCACTAAGGTGTATACCTCCAATATTTTTAAAAGGCCCAAATAAAGACCTGATAAAAAATAATGAAAAAGAGCTCGCTAAAAAGCATTTTGATAAAGCTCTAGGAGAACTAGGTGTTTCAAA
>JAAKFN010000063.1 GCA_011065045.1 Candidatus Anoxychlamydiales bacterium | reverse complement strand
GAAAAAAAATTAAAGATATTCCTATAGATATTATCTTTATGTCGACTCTCATTAGAGCTCAAATGACAGGTTTTTTAGCTATGAATCAACATACAACAACTAAAACTTTAGTTGTAAACCATGAAAAAGGAAAGCTATGCGATTGGGGTAAAGTTTTTAATGATAAAACTAAAGAAGATACTATAGAGGTATACTTCTCTTGGCATCTAAACGAAAGAATGTACGGAGAGCTTCAAGGCAACAACAAAGATGAGATGAGAGCTAAATTTGGGAAAGAGCAAGTTCACATCTGGCGAAGAAGTTTTGATGTAGCTCCTAAAAATGGAGAGAGTTTAAAAATGACATCCGAAAGAACGCTTCCTTACTTTAAAGATGTTGTTTTGCCTCATCTAGATAAAAATAAAAATGTGTTTATTGCTGCTCATGGAAATTCTCTTAGATCTATCGTTATGTTTTTAGATAAACTCTCTGGTGATGAAGTTGTGAAATTAGAAATTCCAACAGGGGAGCCTATTATTTATGAATATGAGAACAAAAATTTTATAAGAACTACGAAGATATAAAAATATTCAAAGTTTCTAATCTATCTCATTTCTTTAACTGTTATTTGAGCTTTTTTCATAACCCTTCTTTAATAATAAATCCCTTTTCGATTTAGGTAATTGGCGTTGTTTTCTTTTTTCTTTTGTCTCGAAGTGTGTGTAGATTTTTCAATAATAGGCTTTTTTTAAGGATGTATAACAGGTTGATTTAATGCAAATAGCACTGCAGATGCTTCTTTTTCTTTATAATATTGAACTTCTGGAGAAATGTCTTGTGCCGTTATTATACTTTGTAAAGTCTCTTTAGCTTCTAATATAGGTTTATTAAAAACATTATGCAACAATGAAAAGATTTCACGTGATTCTAAAGAAATTGATTCATTTGATGATAATAAATTCAAAATTCTTTTTATAAATTGTATATTATTAATATGGTGAATTTGTGAGCTACTCATATGTTCCACAAATAATTTTAAGTAAGCTTGTGATATAATTTCATTTGAAATATCGCATAAATTCAATATTGATAGTTGAGTTGGATTATCAACATTATCCAATTCAATATAGGATAATTTATTTGCCATCTGTTTTAGATCTTGAATTGCTTGTAAAGCTATTGAATCACCATTTATAGGGATATTTTTGAAAGCTTGAATCAAAAGATTAAATATTTCTTTTATGCCAGATTCTGGATTAATAGGATCTGTAAACATTTCAGAAATTCCAGGGAGTCTTTGTTCATCTCTGTTTTGAGGATCACAAAATGGAAATGCTTCTACAGAGAAAATTGAAGGAAGACGGTGTTTTGCCAAAGGATCATATGTATCCATAATAATATTAGGCGGCCATGTAAATGGTTTTGCTACTGGATTAAAGCGTGAAGGGGGTAAATCTGAAGTCAATACAGTATCAAAAAATAAACGGGTCTCAGGCCTTCGTTGTGATCTTCTGATAGTTATTATTTTGCCTTCAATAATTTTTATCCTTCCTTCAAAGGCATTTAAAGTTTCATGGATTTTATTAAATTGTAATTTACCTACTTCCCAAGTTTTTTCTAATGATTCTATAATAGGTTGAAGATCATCTACATTATTTCTTAATGGGTTTCCAGATAAAAAACCATTTGATACATGTGGACTACTACTAGACATAACTTATTATCTCCATATATTTTGTATTTTTAAATTTTTATTAGTTTCTTTAATAGACTGTAATTATTAGTTATATTTTAATATAAATTAATAATTAATCCAAGTCATTTAAATAGCTCGTTATTAGGTAAATTAAAAAAATAAACCTAAGCTATTAAATTACAAGAATTTAACCTTATTTTATGTTCTCTTTATGTCAAACAAATTAAAATTATTGATCAATCATGGCAAGAAAACCCTTTCCTTTAGGGAGAGGAAGATGTCAACCGATTATTTCTTAAAGAACTCTTGAATCTCCAAAAAGGATTTTCCCTTTGTCTCAGGAACTTTTTTAATTGAGAAAATAAGAGCTAAAAAACAAATGAACGCAAAGAATAAAAAGGTCGATCCTTGCCCAAAATTATGAATTAAGCTCAAAAAGCTGCTAGCAACTAAATAGTTACTTACCCAGTTTACAAAAGTAGCGATTCCATTTGCTTTCCCTCTAATATGCATGGGATAAATCTCAGAGTTGATAAGCCAGCTAACAGAGCCTAGTCCTATCGCAAAGGAGCTAGTAAATCCCATGAGTGAGATCATCACAAAAATTGGAAGATTTGTAGGATTAATAAAAAAAGAAGCGCTTAAGATTAATAAAAAAATCATCATACCAAAAGTGCTAGTGATCAAAAGAGGTCTTCTCCCAACTTTATCGATTAGCCAAATAGATATTAATGTAGCCAAAATATTTACAGTTGTTACAGATGCAACTAAAAGCATTGCAAAATGAGGAGACTCAATTCCAGAGGATAAAAATATTTTAGGGGCGTAATAAGTTACTATATTAATGCCAGTTATCTGTCTAAAAATATTTAAAGAGATACCTATGATAAAAGCAGATCTAACAGATGGAGAAAAAAGATCAGATAATTTTGTCTTTGATCTTTTTTTTGTTCTATCTTGGATAGAATTTTTAAAAATCTCACTATCTTCTATATTAAATCTTACTTTTTTTAAAATTTTAATGGCTTTGGTTCTTTGATTATTATTGGCTAAAAAAGAAGGGGTCTCAGGGATGAAAAAAAGAAGTATTAACATAATAAAAGCAAAAATTAACCCTGTTAAAAATATAGCTTGCCAGTGAAAATTTTTTAAAAAGAAATAAGCAAAAATATTAGATAGTAAAATACCTAAAACTAAAAAAAGTTGATTTATAGATACTAGCCTTCCTCGATATTTTGGATCAGAAATCTCAGCTATGTAGATAGGGGATACAGCAGAAAAAACACCGATAGAGAAACCAATTAAAGCTCTAGATGTAAAAAAAAGAAAAAGATTTTTTGTAATAACGAATATGATAGTTCCTATAATCAAAGCTAAAATGGCATAAAAAAAAGTTTTTTTTCGGCCAATTAGATCTGATAGGGAACCTCCTACATAAGCGCCAATTATAGCGCCAATTAAAATGAAACTCACAAGTACTTGCTGAGCTACAATCGATAAATTAAACTCTTTTGCTATATATATTAAAGCGCCAGATATCGCAGCTGTATGATAACCAAATAAAAACCCTCCAATAGAGGCAACTAGTGCATAAAAAAGAGAATTTAAAATTATTCTTTTTGTACTCATTTGCAAAGAATATCGCCCGCTGCAAAGTTAAGCATCTCTTTAGTAGGCATATAGAGATTCAATTTGCCATCAGAGCTAATTGAGTGCAAAATTCCTTTATACTCTTTTTGACCATCAAAAAATGTAATTTTTTCACCTTTGTATAAAAGAAGATTTTCAAACTTTTCATGAAATGGTTCAAAACCTTTTTCATTGAAAAGTTTTAAATTATTATAAAACGCTTCTTTTAAATTTTTTAGAAGCTCATTTTTATCCCAAGTTTTTTTTGTCTCTACTTTGAGCGACGTTGCTTTTTGATCTATTTTACTTAAAAATTCTTCGTTAGCATTTACGTTTATTCCAATACCTAAAAAAATATCAGCTATCTCATTTTTAGTTTGGATTTCACAGAGCATTCCAGCTAATTTTTTATTATCTAGCATAACATCATTTGGCCATTTTATTTTTGGATCTAGATTAGAGTCTCTTAAAACTTTTGTTAAACTAAGCGCTAAAATATGAGCGATACTAACTAGATGTAGACATTTTGATTTTAGCTGAAAATAAAAGGTGATATTTAAATTATCTCCATCAGGTGATAACCATTCTCGATTAAACCTACCTTTTCCTTTTGTTTGTATATCTGCAGAAATACATGTGATTTTCGATTTATTAAATTTAGCTACGTTTTTTTTAGCATATTCTTGTGTAGAATCTACTGTTTTTAAAAAAATATCATCAAATCCCATATAAAAAACTCTTTTTTGTTAAAGTAAGTAATATTAAAAAAAATAAGCATTACTGGCTAGAGTTTTTAAAATATGTGGGACCATAGATACCTAAAAAATATTGATTTTAGACAGATTTTTATAATTATACTATTGATGGGGATATCCTTGCTTGTTATCTCATCTATGACAATGGAGCAAAATGAAAATGTTTTTCTTACAGGTTATGTTAAAAATCAAATCCAATGGTTTGTTTTAGGATGGGTTGTTTTTTTATTTTTTGCAGGTTTTGATTATAGAAAATTCTATCAGTGGACTTGGATTTTATATATTTTGATGATTTTCTTACTGCTTGGACTTTATTTTGCAGCGCCAATTCAAAGAGTGCATAGATGGTATAGAATCCCTTTTATCGGTATGAACATCCAGCCATCAGAGTACGCTAAATTAATAGTAGTTTTTACGCTCGGTTGGTTTTTAGAAAAGCAAAAAAATCAAACTATGAACACATCTAGTACTTTTTATCTCCTTTTAATAGTTTTAATTCCTTTTATATTGATTTTAAAACAGCCAGATCTTGGAACAGCTCTCGTCTTATATCCTATAACTTTAGCTATGTGCTATTTTGGAAGTGTTAATAAAAAACTTATCTATACCATGTCAAGTATTGGTTTGCTTACTCTTGTTTTTGTTGCTTTAATCTTTACTGAAACAATCTCTCATGAAAAGATGAAACCTTTTTTTACAACTTTTTTGAAAGAGTATCAATATGAAAGGTTTAACCCAAATACTTACCATCAAAGAGCTGCTCAAACCTCTATTGCAATAGGAGGGTTTAAAGGTTCTGGTTGGAAAAAAAGTGAGTTCTCTTCTCAAAAATGGCTTCCAGCGGCCCATACAGATTCAGTATTCGCATCGTTTGGTGAAGAGTTTGGAATAATTTCTTTGATTTTTCTTTTATTTATATTTTATCTTTTGATACATATTAGTTTTCAGGTAGTATCAAAAGCAAAGGACTACTACGCTAGACTACTTGCCTCGGGCATTGGGGTTTATTTAGCAATGCATATCATTGTAAATATTTCAATGATGTGCGGGTTTTTACCAATATCAGGTGTGCCACTGATATTGATTTCATACGGGGGTAACTCTATATTGACAACGATGGCAGCTTTAGGAATATTACAAAGTATTTATAGCAGGAGATTTAGGTTTTGAAATTTAAACACCTTTTTATATTTGAACCCAAAGCTTGGGTTGGCGAAGGAATTATTACTCTAAATATGGTTGAAGAAAGACTAAATTTTTCCACAAAATGGTCTGTTAAAGAACCTGATTTTGCTGGAAAAATTATCTCAGTTCAAGAGCTCCAAATTAGTGGTATTTCTGAAAATATGCGAAATGAACTTACCTTTTATGATTTCACTGACAATAAATTTTCAGTTGAAATGGAAAATTTGAATATTGGAAGAGTTGTCGGAGCTGGAGTTTTTGATGACAAAATGATAGCTTGGGAATTTAGAGAAAATGATTTGAGCTTTGAGGGTTATGAGACTTACCATCTTCAAAAAGATGGTGGATATCTTATGCATGCAGAATATGTAACCTCCGATCAGTTTCGTACTCAAATAGATGGAAAACTTTGGCTTCCTCCTGAAGATGAATCTAAAGATGAAACAATGGATCCGGAAAATGAAGAAGATGAGCAAGAAGAAGAGGATCAAGGTTAAATTATGAAAAATGTATTTTTCTTATCAGCGATAGCATTCTTATCAATTTGGGGTTGCGCTTCTGGTTCAAAAGTAATGACAGCAGATGAATTTTCTGAAGTTTCTGTTGGACAATCAGGCGATGAGATCCAAAAAAAACATGGAAAACCTTACTCTATCAAACGTTTAGGGAATAATGAAGTTGAATATATCTATATAGAAAGAATGCAAATGGGAAAAAGAGTTCTTAGAGAAAGGCATTATTTGATTATTTTGAAAAATGGAAAAGTCACATCAACTCAAGTAAGAACATTTAATAGGCCGTCCTATGAAGGCAATAGCTATGAGATGCAAACTTCTTTCAAAAGTGATGAAAAAGAAGCAAATTAATTACTAGCCGCTTTAATTTTAATATCAACACCAGCTGCCACAGGTAAAACTTTTAGCTTATCTATAGTATCAGGAGTAGGATTCAAAATATCTAATAGTCTTAAATGAGTTCTAGATTCAAATTGCTCTCTGGATTTTCGATCAACGTGTGGAGATCTAAGAACTGTAAATATCTCTCTTTTAGTAGGTAAAGGAATAGGGCCTACAACTCTAGCGCCTGTTCTTTTTGCTGTTTCGACTATATCTTTAGCTGCTCTATCCAAAAGACGTTGATCATATGCCTTAAGGCGAATTCTAATTTTATTTTGTGGTTGTTTTGCCATAAATTTTTTCCTATTTTTTCATGATTTGTTCTTGAATTTTAGCTGGAACTTTTTCAAAGTGTGATGGTTCCATGGTATATGTTGCTCTTCCAGAAGATAAAGATCTTAACTGAGTTGAATATCCAAACATCTCAGATAGAGGCACTTCAGCTGTAATAATTAAAACCTTTTTTTGCATATCCTGGCCTAAAATCTTTCCTCTTCTTTTATTTAAATCTCCTATAATATCGCCCAAATAGTCTTCAGGTGTAGTTGCTATAACCTTCATGATAGGTTCTAAAATCACAGGACTTGCTTGTTTTGCCCCATCTCTTATCGCCATAGATGCACAAATTTTAAATGCCATCTCAGAAGAATCAACTTCATGGTAAGATCCAAATACAATTGTCACTTTAGTATCTACTAAATTGTAACCAGCTAGTACTCCAGTAGATAAACCTTCTATAATTCCTTTAGTAGCTGCAGGGATATATTCCTTTGGAATTACGCCACCAACAATTTTATTGATGACTTCATTACCTTTTCCAGCTTCATTAGGTTCTAGCTCTAATACAACGTGAGCATATTGACCTCGACCACCTGATTGTTTAATAAATTTATGTTCGATTTTGGTAGGTTTGGTAATAGTTTCTTTATAAGATACTTGAGGTTTACCAACGTTTGCATCGACTTTAAATTCTCTGAACATTCGATCTCTTAAAATATCTAAATGTAGTTCTCCCATTCCAGAAATAATTGTTTGTCCTGTCTCTTCATTTGATTTAACTCTAAATGTTGGGTCTTCTTCAGATAAAGATGATAAAGCAACAGATAGTTTTTCTCTATCAGCTTTAGATTTAGGTTCGATCGCCATTGAAATTACAGGTTCTGGGAATTCCATTTTTTCTAATATGAGGGGATTATTTTCTGAACAAAGAGTATCGCCGGTTGTTGTGTTTTTTAAACCAATACAAGCTGCAATATCTCCTGTATAAAAAGCATCTTTATCTTTTCTTTGGTTTGCATGCATTTCCAAAAGACGAGAGACTCTCTCTTTTCTGTCTTTGGTTGTATTGATAACAGTTGTTCCTTTTTCTAAAACTCCACTATAAACCCTTATAAATGTTAATCTTCCAACATAAGGATCGGTTACAATTTTAAATGCTAAAGCAGAAAAAGGGGAATCATCAGATGGTTTTATCGACATCTCTTCATCGTTTTCTAGATTGATTCCTTTGATCTCTCCTCGATCCAATGGAGATGGCATCCAACGCACTACTGCATCTAAAATCTGTTGAACTCCCTTATTTTTGAAAGCTGATCCACAAAGAACCGGATTTATTTTGTTTTCAATAACACCCTTTCTAAGAACTGCATGAATTTCATCTTCTGTTAAAGAGTCAGGATTTTCTAAAACTTTGATCATGAACTCTTCATTAGATTCATCAATTGTAGCGAGTTCATCTAAAAGCTTAGATCGCATCTCTTTTGATTTTTCTTTTAAATCTTCAGGGATTTCTTGGATTTCGTATTCAGCGCCAAGCGTTTCCTCTTTAAAGATATAAGCTTTCATTGTAATTAAATCGACCATTCCTTTGAACTCAGCTTCAGCTCCAATAGGACAATGAACAGGAATTGCATTAGCACCTAATTTATCTATCATAGATTCAACTGCAGAGAAGAAATCAGCACCGGTTCTATCCATTTTATTTACAAATGCGATTGCTGGAACTTCATAAGTATTTGCTTGTCTCCAAACAGTTTCTGATTGAGGTTGAACGCCGGCCACTGCACAAAAAACTGCAACAGAACCATCTAATACTCTAAGAGATCTTTCCACCTCAACTGTAAAGTCTACGTGTCCTGGAGTATCGATTATATTTATTTTACAATCTTTCCAATAAACTGTAGTTGCCGCTGATGTAATTGTAATTCCTCTTTCTTTTTCTTGCTCCATAAAGTCCATAGTTGCAGCGCCTTCATGTACTTCACCTATTTTATGAAGTTTTCCTGAATAGTATAAGATTCGTTCAGTCGTTGTTGTTTTTCCTGCATCGATGTGAGCCATAATACCGATGTTTCTAACGTTTTCAAGTTTATCTTTCTCTGGTCTTTGTGCCATTTGTTTTTTCCTTTAATTTTTTACCATTTGTAATGAGCAAATGCTTTGTTAGCTTCTGCCATTTTGTGAGTATCATCTTTTTTCTTGATTGTTGAACCTTGATTGTTATAACAATCAGATAGTTCAGTCGCTAGACCATCTTTCATAGTTCTACCAACTTTTGATTTAGCAAATGTGATTATCCAACGAGTTGCTAGAGTTTCTCTTCTCTCTGGTGCAATTTCAATCGGTACTTGATATGTAGCTCCACCAATTCTTCTAGATTTAATCTCTAAAGAAGGTTTTGCATTCTCTAAAGCTTTTTCAAAAGCCTCTAAAGGATTATCAGAATTTACTTTTTTGGATAATTCCTCTATCGCTTCATACACAATCTTTCTAGCGATAGTTTTTTTTCCGTCTAACATTACTTTGTTTATAAATTTTGCTACAGTAAAGCTTTTATATAACGGATCTGGATCAAACTTTCTCTTTTCCGCTCGTCGTCTTCTCATGTTTTTTTCCTATTTTTTTAAAATTTTATCTTCACTCGGCTCAGTTGCCAACCATTTAAGGCTTAAATAGCAATAGATGCTATTTAAAGTTACTTAGGCCTTTTAGCTCCATATTTAGATCGACTTTGTTTACGATCTTTTACAGCTGCAGTATCTAAAGTACCTCTAACTATATGGTATCTAACTCCAGGCAAATCTTTCACTCTTCCACCACGAACAAGTACGATAGAGTGTTCTTGTAGATTGTGTCCTTCTCCTGGAATATAAGCAATTATCTCTTGTCCATTCGATAATCTAACCCAAGCAACTTTTCTTAAAGCTGAATTCGGTTTTTTAGGTGTTTTAGTTTTCACTTGCAAGCAAACGCCTCTTTTTTGA
>JAAKFN010000062.1 GCA_011065045.1 Candidatus Anoxychlamydiales bacterium | reverse complement strand
CGATCTTGTAGCAATGTACCAAAAGGGTGTTATTGAAAACGAATTAATTTATATTTTAAATGCTTTTGGATTTTTTAAAAATATTAAATCTACTATTTTGGAGGCTATAAAAATAAAGAATATGAGATTGTTAGAACTGTTAACACGATTTTTTAATTTTAAATCCTTGGTATCCGAAAGATTTGATTTTATATTGATGTTAAATTCAATGATTGACAGTTTTAACGATGCTGAGGATAACCAAATAATAAGCGTAATAAAAAGTATGAAAGAAAAATTTGAAAATCTTGATAGCTAATAAACTCCGCCATCAAGTAGGGAATTTTTAAATATCAGAATTAAAAAAAAAAGTTAATTTTTTAAGAGAAAGAAGAGGATTTATTGAGATGTATAAAGAGAATCGACACAATGATTTCAGAACGCTGTTGGTTTCTTTATATTAATCTTCATCTTGGTCCTCTTTATATTCTGGATGATTTGGATTCAATTGGTTAGATCTGTTATCCACGGAAGCTTGGTATGCTGGATTGTTTGGATTCATGCTATTGGACCTATCATCATTTCTTTTTTCCATTCTTTTCACCTCCTTTATGCTTAAATTTAAAAATTGGAATAGATCTTGTATTCGATAATTGAATTGACTCAAGAGAAATTGAAGCTCATTAAACGATTATTGTCCAAGCAATAACAAAAGTTCCATGCCCTCAGTGTAATTTTCTTTGTTTACCTCAAGCTAAATTTTGTTTAAAATGTGGAAAACCATTACCAAAACCGTAATTTTAATGTAAGGCAATAAGGAATTCGGCTTTAAAAATGAAATTTTTATTTGTAATCAATAAATCTCAACAAAATTTTGTCGTGAAATAACCGCTATTAAAAAATCATAAAGTATGGATATTTGAGGTTAAAATATACAATTAATCCTTTTTTCTCCAAAAAATCAATTTTTTCAGATTTAATAAAATAATTTCAGCATTATTCACGATTTTTAAATAAAAAATTGCTGTGATAAAGAAAAATAAATCAATAACTATAATGAATGTAAATATTACGATCTCAGGGATAAAAGGAATCTGTAATAAATAATATTGAAATAAACTAGTTATGGATGTAGTAATTGAAGTCATTGTAAAAACTATGCAATGATTCACATAACGGATTAACTCTTGATAGTATTTATCTTCTTCATCTGCTTTCTCTTTAAAGAAGAAAACTAGTTTTTTCTCCCATTGATCAGGATTTACACCGTCGAGAGCTGTTGTTGGTGTTATAAAGGATTTTAATTTAAAAAGAATTAGAACAAATTTATAAAAAACACCGATAAAAAAACTAATAAAGGAAAGCAGCGAAGAAATATAATTAATTGTTAAATAAACAAAAAATATCGCAGTAATTATAGGAAAAATTGTTAAATCGATACTTAAAAACCTATATAATTTATCATAAAGAAGCCTCTTTTGTTCTTCCCTTTCTTTACCAACAATTTCCATATGTTGCTTTAAAACATCTAAATTTTCGTTCTCAGACATATTTTTTTAATATTACAATGAAATCTATTCGGTATCATCCATATCTTTAAATTCTTGAGCTTTTATTCCTGAAAATTTATATGGACTTTCTTTAGGCGAGTCGCTTTCTTTAGATGTAGGATTTTCCTCATCCTTTTCTTCATCAGACATTAGTTTAGTTCCTTTGTAATATAATTATTTTTTTTATCATTCTTCATCTTCATTCCGCCTTATTTCACTCTTGATTCCTGAATCCTTATAAGGGGAAGTCTCCGAGCTTGAAATTTCTCTATTTTTTTCTTTTTTAGGATTTTCCTCATTATGTTCTGACATATTCTTTAAAACTCTGATTTAATATTCATATATAATTCTCTTATTATATTTTTCATCAAAATTAATCCTAATAAATGTTATTGATGTTTTAATTTTTAGATTAATAATTAACCTTCTAAATTTCACAAATAACAATAATTAATCTAAAATATTCTAATTTTTAAAATAACTGCAAAAATATAAATCAAAAAACCAGAGAATATCATTCTTTTATGTAATTTTTAAATATAAAAAATAATAGGAATTTAATTATGAATGAAAAAAGACCTACTAAAGAAGAAATAGAAGAATTTATGATGAGAAAACCTCATATTGTGATATTGGGTGCAGGGGCAAGCCGTGCAGCTTGTCCAAACGGAGATAAAAATGGTGAAATTCTTCCATTAATGAATGATTTAGTAGAAATTTTAGAACTCAATCAAATTAATAATTTTAATTCAAAATCTAAAAATTTTGAAAATATTTATAGTTCTCTTTACCACTCTAATGAAAATAAAAATTTAAGGCTAAAAATCGAGGAAATAGTTTATAATTATTTTGAAAAATTAGAGATTCCTGATCAACCAACTATATATGATCATTTGGTTCTTTCCTTGAGAAAAAAAGATGTCATTGCTACATTTAATTGGGATCCTTTATTAGTTTTAGCTTACAGGAGAAATGGTCATAAATTTGAATTACCAAATTTGCTTTTTTTGCACGGTAATGTTGAAGTTGGATATTGTGAGAATGATAACATATCAGGGATTAAAAAATTCCCTTGTAATAAATGTTCTAAAATATTAGAACCAACAACTCTTTTGTATCCAATAACAAATAAGAATTACGCATCAAATGGGTTCTTATCTTCACAATGGAATAGCCTACAATATAAGATTAGATCCGCTTTTATGATTACTTTCTTTGGGTATAGTGCACCTAGAACAGATGTTCGAGCAATCGATCTTATGAAATTAGCTTGGGGTGATTTGGAGCAGAGAAAAATGGAACAAATTGAAATTATTGACATCAAATCAGATGATGATCTTCATGAAACTTGGAAACCTTTTATTTTTTCACATCATTTTGAAATTCATAGTAATTTTTATGATTCCTGGATAGCAAACCATCCTCGAAGAACTGTTGAAGCATATTATGACCAATATTGGATGGCAAAGTTCATAGATAATAACCCTATTCCAAAAGATTTCTCATTTCAAGAGCTATGGGACTGGTTTGAACCTCTCAAATAATAAATCTTATCAAATCTTCGTGAAACGGTTACCCAGTAATAATTCTAACAAGTAAGATATTAAGAGTTATGTTTTCAAAGATATAGTTTTAATCGTTTGAAACCTTTTGAGGAGATAAAATAACTTATAAAAATTTAAATATAAGAATGTAAGTAAAATATGGAGATTTAAGCATATGAATGATTCTAGTGTCGAAACAATAACTACTGCCTGGAAAGTCCTTTATAAGGTTGCTGGAGCAGCTATTTGAATGTCTTTAAGTTATTCAAAATAATAATTATCCTTTCCAAATGGTTTATTCAACTTACCGCATTTCTTACATCTAAGTATCTTGTCTTCCTGATCTTGAATTATGAATTTGTCTGATTTTCCACAGTTCCCACAACTGATCTCTAAACTTTCTTGTTCTTGTCCCCCAAATTCAGCCCCTATATTAAATTGTGTTATCCCCAACTTAATCTTCTTCTTATCCTTTTTTCCCTTAAGAATTAGTTTTAATTTATAGATTTCTTCTTTAGTTTCTAAATGATCCTTACTTTTTTTTTTAATCCTTTTTTTCTCTTTCTTTTCTGGCTCTAATCCTTTACTTTCGATTTCTTTTATCATATTATCCCTTATTTTAGAAAAATAACGAGGGTAATAGTAATATTCTGTGTTTTTTAGTTCCCCATTAGATTTATAATATGCCCCCTTATAAAGTAAGCCTATACTGATAAAAAAATCACCATCTGCATCTTTATATTCAACATTGTAATCTAGAGTATTATCTGGGCCATTTTTCAAAAATTCTTTTAATTTATGAGACTTTTTTGTATCCAGCGTCTTAATTTTTTCTGTTACAAAATTGTATACTAGGTTTTTTGCAACTTTATATATAATATCTGCCTCATTAAAACCCATTTCTTCAAAAAAATTAATTTTAAATCTTTCAAATTTATTGATAGTATTTTTCCAGAACTCGTCAAATTCAGAATCTTTAATTTCCGGAAATTTAAGTAAAAAATTCTGTTTACAATCGAATTTAAAGTCGTTTAGTTTGTAATTATTATCTCTTATCGACGTGAGTGTAGTAGACACATGAGAAAAATTGTAGTATAAAAAAACTTTACGAATATCAGTTAAATCTTCATTATATAAGAAATCTTTAACATCCATAAAAGTTCATTTTAATTTTAATTCTTTTTTAAATATTAAAATTATATATAACTATTTTAAAAAATTGTTGATTCTAAAATTCAATTTCGTGAAACGGTTAATGCTCATTTAAATTCGATAGTATTTATCGAAGGTTTCGATAAATGATGTAGTGTTATTTTATAACGTTTAGAGGGTTATTTTAGGAATGAGAATTTTAAGAAGAAGGTAAAATTTGGAGTTTTTCAAAGATTTTATCCAATTTTGTATTTGAAAGTTCAATTAGCTTTCTATTCTCGAGAATCTCGTCTTTATTTGCCTCAATAATTTTTCTATTCTCGAGAATTTCGTTTCTATTATTAATAATCTCCTTGTAATTTAATTCTATAAGGTTT
Organism: Candidatus Anoxychlamydiales bacterium; assembly: GCA_011065045.1. Taxonomy (GTDB): domain Bacteria; phylum Chlamydiota; class Chlamydiia; order Chlamydiales; family SM23-39; genus JAAKFX01. The sequence continues at coordinate 4,866 of JAAKFN010000062.1, read as the reverse complement.
TTTATTCCACCGGCGTTCTCAATAACGATTCTTTGAGTAGCTTCTATGTTTTGTAAATGTTGATCGGTTTTTCTCTCAAGATCTTTATTTATTCGGACAAATCTCTTTATTGCTTCACTTAGATCAACATTCTCAATCATTTTTAATTCACTTTTCATTTGTCAAATAAATTCCCAATTATACAATATAATTATCTATTTTGTGCATAAAAATATATGGTTTTTTTGAGAGATAATTACGGATATTTTAGAAAAAGTTTTTTATGGTGTTTATTCCTTCCCTGAGTTTGCGATCCTTGTTAGTTTGATGTTCTTGGGGTTCGAGGGGTAAGGCGTTTTGTTGGATATCTTTATAATGCTCGCGGGGTCCTGCTTTAAAGAATTAGTATTGTAGTTTCGAATTAGTTGCTTTTGTATGGTTGTAATTGCGCCAAATTCGGAGTATAGGGTTCTGGAGTGCTATTTTAGATAAATTAAATTAGAGGATTATCTAAAATTTTCAATAATTCTTTTTTTTTTAACAAATATAATTACTAATAAAATTGTGAATGATGCCTTTATTTTTATGGCAATAGAAGTTTGTGTTCGTGAAATAACCGAGATATCAAATTCATTTAAACACGTTATCATGAAGATAATAAATGACTTTTAATCCACAAATTCACAATCTAAATTATATACAGAAATCTTGAAAGAATTGAATTTAGTTATCAAGAATTATTGAACTCAACAAGATATTATTTTTATTAAAATGCGGTTAATTAAATATAAGAAATCTTTAGCCATTAATGCGTTCTTTATAATTTTGATCATAATATCAATAGTTTTATTGATTATATATTATATCTTATGGTTTTTTATGCATAATAATTTGCTTTATATCCATTAAAATGATACTAGGAAAGGTCAGAGCCTATAAATTTCGCAACAGTTTCAGGTCTAATAACTTTTACTGGAGGATTTTCATAGCCAGCAAATTTAGTAATAATTCTAGTTATTTGATCCTGCCTCCAATCCCCCTTTGACATTGCAGTACCTTGTTTAGGAGTTGTATCGTTTATATTCGCACAAAAAGCGATTACATAAGTCACCAAATTCCTAATCCTGTTTTGAGCTTTTAGATACTGGTCGCTTAATTTTCCGAGTTCTTTTCTATCAATTTCCCCCTCAACTTTAATTTGTAAACCTACTCTTGATCCCAATAAAAAATCACAACCCCATTCTTCCCCGGTTCCACCTATGATATGCCTCGTATCAAAAGAAACATTATGTCGAGAAAGAGCCGTTTTAAACAATTCTAAAGCATTATCATGACTAATCCCACTCAAATTATTGATTAAATGATTTAAATCTCCAGAATAATTACAATTTTCTATTTTATTGATAATTCCAATGCTATTTTTTAGAATCGGAGCCTCAAATAAAAAATCTGAATGTTTTGAAATAAAAAGTTTTCTAGTTTTAGAGTCTAACAACTCTGTTTCTTGTAATTCAGAGAAATAACTTATTTTAAAATTTAAAAATTCAGAGTGAGTTAAACAGCATCGAACATAAAAAATTAGAAAGAAATCAAAAACCGAAATCATTTCAACAGTAATCTCAACTAGACCAGAATTTGTTGCAGAAACTACTAATTCTCTTAGAAGAGGTTGGAATAAATCTGTAACTAGAATAGCATTTTCAACGGATTGCGCTACATCTGATAATAAAGTGATTATTTCTTTCACACTCTTATCCTCTATGTTTCTTTCATGGCATTTGTTAACAATTTCACTATGATTTTCAGAAATCGAGTGGATAGTGTTATTAGAATTCTTAATTTTTATTAAAAATTCTTGCCAATGGTAAAAGAAATGATCTTCGGTAGTTATTAGTAATGATTCAATCTTGGGAGATATTGCTTTAAAAGAATCTCCCACTAGTTTCACAGAATGAGCTTTCTTTTTGAGAGTTGCCCATAATTTAAGTAAAATTCCATTCTTGAATAACCAGCGAATAGTACTTTCGTGAATTATAACAGAAGAAATAGATAGCTTTTTATCCATTTTAATGTAAAATTGCTCAAAGGACATCATAAATAATCTCCTTAAATGGTTTTAAAATAATCGATTTTCCAGATTGTTTTTCTATGTTATCAAGGTTGTCTTGAGTAAGAATTAATCCCATCCACTTCTTTTCTTTAAAAAAATATATTGCTATTATAATTTTTTTTATTTTTAATACTGGTATTGATTTTAATAAATCTAATTCACTCATGATTAAAGGTTTATAATTTTTAATAGGTTGACTCGTGCTTTTTATTTGAATTCCATAGATTTCACCTTTCAAATTAATAATAAGGTCTATTCCATATTCTGGAGTTTCTTCTATTTCAATATAATTTATACCATATTCCTCAAGTAGTCTTTTAAACATTAGTTCGGTATTTAAACCGAGTATTAGCTTATCATCAAATGTTTTACCCTCAATTAAATTTTTTCGAACATTTTCTATTATCTCTGGGGGAACTGAAGATGTGTCGATAAATGTTGAGAGAGTTTTATTGATAATTTCTTTGGTCGATAAAGTTTGTACACTTTTCTTCAATTTTGTGACTTTACTCGTGTGTTCTTCTTTCTCTATATAATAGATAGTATCCCATTGATAATCAAATTCTTCTGCAATGGGTCCTGTAAATCTAGAATCATTAGCAGCGATTATCACTTGCTTCAATGGAAAAATACCACTTCTTATAATTTGAAATAATTCTTCACGCATTATACCTGCGTGATTAGAATCAAGATGTTCACTTGGTTCATCAAAAAGAAAAAAATCTCCATGGGAATAATACTTAGCTAATGCAAGTCTAAATACCAAATAAGTTAAAATTTTTTCACCTCCGCTTAAGTATCTTATATCTCGAGTTCCTGTTTCTGTTTCTAAGCTAATTAAGAATTTTTCTTCATCAAATTTGAGATCTTTTATAGGGAAATTCATTAATCTATTCAATATACTCAAGAAAATATCTTTTATCTCTTTTAAAAGAGATTGGAGGTATCGATCGATAATTTTTTTACAGGCAATCGACACTGGTTCTAAAAGGATTACCTTTTTTTCATAGCAGGTTATTTTTAAGTTAAGTTCTTTTAAATTAATTCTAATATCATCGACCTGTTCTTGGTCAATTTTCCTCCTGTCAATCTTTTTATTAATTTCCTTGAGAAGATTTTTTGTTTCATTAATCCTTTGAAGAATTGGATGGTTTGAGTTTTTTTCTGTTATCCCATAATGTTCTCTAATTTCATTTAAACGGTGTAAATAACTTTTTTTTTCTCTTTCCAGCCTCTTAATCTCATTTTGAAGTTTAGTTTTTATTTCAATAATTTCCTTTACTTGTGGAATTTTTTCTTCAGCAATTAAAGCATCTTGAAGTTCTTTTTTCTTTTTTTCCAAAACCTTTGATTCATAAAATAATTCATCGGAGAATTTATTAATAGATTTCTGAAGATATGGAATTTTTTCAGAAATATCGTTAAGGATTCTTTCCATGTGTTTTAAGGAAATATTTTGTTCACATGTTGGACAAATATGAATTTCTGTATCACTAATAGTTAAAAGAAGCCCCCTCCTTGAATCGAAATTTTCCTTTTCGGTTATTATTTTCATCTTCTCCTTTTCAAGTTGAAGAAGATTATACTCAAGTTTTTTAACTTCTAAATTCAAATCAGATCTTGAACTATTTATTTCAGCTAATTTGCTATAAGTATCATATTTTCCTAATATCATTTTTTCTCTTCTAGATTCTTGTTTATACAGATCTATTGTATCAGTAAGTCTATTTTCTAATTTATCCAATAATAAATATATTCTTTCTTCTTCAGATGGAATTTTTTCAAGTTGAAAAATATTTTGTTCTTTTTCTAATGATTCAAATTCATTCTGGAGATTTTTTTTCTCTTGAATCAGTGAGTTGATTTCTGTTTGATCTAACTTATGAAGGCGTCGCAGATTGTTATCTCTTTCCTTTATCTCATATTTTAATTCTTGTTTTTCTACACTTAATCTTTTATTTATCTTTTTTCTAATTTTTTCCACTTTATCAAGTTCTAGCAAGTCATGGAAACGATTTTTACGTTGGGATGGGCTATTTGCGAGATATTGGCCAACTTCGCCTTCAGAAAATAAAAATAATGTTTTTGAGAAACCAGGTTCTGCACCGAACATCTCTAATATCCGATTTGTAACATTTCTGGGGCCATCTGACTCTAATTCTTTTTCTCCATCCTTAATATATCGAAAAAGTTTTGCTTTTTGAAAACCATCTGAATCGATAGTTCTTTCTACTTGATATAAATATTCTGGATTACCTCTTCTAAAAAATGTTAGCTCAACTTTGGCTTTGTTAGCTCCATGTTTCACAAGATCTTTAAGTTTTCCACCTTTTACGATAGATTTTCCCAAAAAGGTAAAATATATCCCATTTAATATAGATGTTTTACCTGCTCCATTATGACCATATAATAAAGTCATACCTGAAGCGAAATTAATTTCCGAATTTTCATGGCAAAGCCAATTCTGAAGCTTTAGTTTTAATATCATATTAACCTTTCCAATAGTTCATCAATTATTTTGTCAATTTCTTTATCAGATGTATCCAATGCTTTTTTGAAGAATTTTGTTAACTCTTGAATTTCAGTTGAAGATAGAATTGTTTCTGATTCTTTTAAAAGATCTTCGAAATAAGAGGCTAAATGGAAGGAAGTAGGTATGCTTTTTTTCATCTTGGGTCCCTACTATAAAATAATTTCCTTTTATTTTAATGTTTTTTAAATTTTTATTCTAAAATTAACCTAAAATTGTAAATCTAGAAAATTTCGTGAAACGGTTA
>JAAKFN010000061.1 GCA_011065045.1 Candidatus Anoxychlamydiales bacterium | reverse complement strand
CTTAAAGTAGAAAATTCCATTATAGGCAAACGCTGATCTTCATTATAACAATATTTACAAGAAAAATTACATAAATGCGTTGGCTTTACTATAACATTTAAATCATTCACGATATATCCCTATTATGAAAAAAATGAGCCAATTGTTTTTTGGCTCCTTTTAATAAATTTAAAATCTATAACTATATAAATTTGTTCCTTTATCACAGCTAGGATCTTTTGACTTAAGAACACTTTGGGTTTTTTCTATGATAGCTTCCAATGCTTTTGGTAAAGCATCTTGTTCATTAATTTTGTTTTCAGGTATTGAACCTTTGATTGTTGAAATAGCTTGCATAAAAAGACTCCTTTTTTTTAATGCGCTTTTTTTTATATCAACAGCTTTTTTAAATGTCAAAGAATAATTTAAGAATGTAAGCGTTTTTTAGAAATGTCACCTTTCCGTTAAGTAGAAATGTCACCTTGTAAGTAAAGTATTTACTTATCAAATGGAGGTGCAATTAATGGAAGGATTATTTATGTCAGACAAAGAAATTTCTAGATTAGAAATAATTCAGAAAGTTTGTAATAAAGCGCTTACACAAAAACATGCTGCTAAAATTTTAGGCATTTGCAAAAGACAAATCATTCGATTATGTAAAAATTTTCGAAAATATGGTCGCATAGGCCTGATATCCAAGAAAAGAGGAGTTAAAAGTAATAATTATATTTCTGAGGAAATTAAAGAAGAACTTATATCGATAATCAAGGAAAAATATTATGATTTTGGACCTGTTTTAGCTCATGAAAAATTAATTGAACTACATAAATTTCAAATATCAATAACAACTATTAGAAATTTAATGATCAAAAATAATATTTGGACTCCTCATAAAATAAAAAAGATGAATATACATCAAATGAGGCCAAGGAGATCAAGAGAAGGAGAGTTAGTACAAATAGACGGTTCTCCACATGTGCGCTGCAGGCGTAAAAAAAAAAAAAATGTAGCAGGATTAGCTGCATAAATTGAGCATAAGCTTTACAAAAGATGAAGGATAGGCCCTTCGGTATCGGCATTCAGGTGCAGATATCAAACCACTTCAAGCGGCTGCTGTAAAGAGCAATGGTCGTGAGCGTTGAAGAAAGTCAGAATAAATCTGGCGAGGTAGGAATTAGAAAGACGAATAAAACTGAACCTCTGTTGAAGCATCGTAAAGCCTTTAAATAACACTAAAACCATTATTGTTTGTGGGATGATGGGATAAGTCTATAGGAAACCTGATTATTGTGTAGATAGTGTTCGGTGTGCAGGAGGCGTGAGTCTAGTTTGGGCTTTTGTAAGGAACTGCAGGAAGCAGTCGTTTGGATGAAAAGGGAGAAATTCAAAGGTTAGAAAACCTAAGAATGCGAGTACCGATGCCAAGCACTGTGACGGAACTGCTTGTAGTAGCTATGAAGTTTCTGTAATGGAAATGGAGCAAAGAAGCAGTGTTAAACGAGTTTTATTTAATAACCAACTTTAAAAAGAGGATGAAGTAATGAATAAAACAAAACCATTTGATATTCCCAAAGCATTAGTGTGGAAAGCATATAAATTGGTCAAAGTGAATAAAGGTTCTGCTGGCATAGACCAAGAATCTATAAAGGACTTTGAACAAAACCTATCTAAAAACATATATAAACTTTGGAATAGATTATCTTCAGGCACTTATTTCCCACCAGCTGTTAAAGGGGTAGAAATACCAAAGAAACAAGGGGGAATAAGAACATTAGGCATACCTACTGTTGTGGATAGAATAGCTCAAATGACGGTTAAACTAGCTTTTGAGCCCTGTGTGGAACCAATCTTTTTGGAGAACTCCTATGGGTATCGCCCAAATAAGTCGGCATTGGATGCCGTAGGTGTAACGCGACAAAGATGTTGGTATTATAACTGGGTCTTAGAGTTTGACATCAAAGGGCTATTCGATAACATAGACCATGATCTACTTATGAAAGCAGTCAGAAAGCATACAAACAATAGGTGGATAATACTTTACATAGAACGCTGGCTAAAAGCACCGATGGAAAAGCCAGATGGAAGCAGGATCAGCCGCACTTGCGGTACACCGCAAGGAGGCGTGATAAGTCCAATTCTAAGTAATTTATTTTTACACTATGTTTTTGATAGGTGGATGACAATAAAGCATAGGGAGAAGCAGTGGTGTAGATATGCCGATGACGGAATAGCACATTGCAAAACGGAAGCTGAAGCACAAAATTTATTGGTGGAGCTAAAGTTACGATTTGCAGAATGTGGTCTTGAAGTACATCCTGAAAAGACGAAGATAGTATATTGCAAGGATGGTAAGCGCAGAGATAACTATAAAAACACAAAGTTTAAGTTTCTAGGCTATGAATTTCGTAGAAGAAAGGTGAAAGGATACAACAATAAGATATTCCTTAGTTTTACTCCTGCGATTAGTAAAGAAGCCAAGAAAGATATATGTAGAACGATAAGGAAAACAGGGGTGCGAAACAGGAGTGATTTGAGTCTAGAAGAAGTAGCAAAATGGCTTAATCCTAAAATAAGTGGATGGATAAACTACTATGGTAAGTTTAATAAATCAGCTTTGAAACCTGTAATGCGTCAAATAAATTTCACGCTAATAAAATGGTGCACACGAAAATACAAGAGATTTAGATACAGCAAAGCTAAGGCATGTCAGTATATGATAAAAACATGTCAAAAGCAGCCATATCTATTTGCACATTGGAGAAAGGGAATACAAGGTTCATTTGTTTGATGGGAGCTGGATGAAGCGAGAGTTTCACGTCCAGTTCTGCGAGCAGCTAGAGGGGAAGTTCCTCTGGCTGACTCTCCGACTGGTTTGAAGGCAGAGGCCCTAAGTGTACACTTTTAGCACAAATTGATGATGCTACAAGCAAATTTAAATTTGGAATGTTTGCTGACGCTGAAACAACTTGGAATTACATTAATTTAACTAAAGGTTACATTGAAAAGTTTGGCAGGCCTTATGCATTTTATAGCGATAAGCACAGTGTTTTTAAAATCAATCACCCCAAAGCTCTTTCAGGAACCGGTATTACTCAATTTCATAGAGTATTAAAAGAATTGGATATTGAGCTTATATGCGCTAATTCTCCTCAAGCAAAAGGGCGCATCGAAAGAGCTAACAGAACCCTTCAAGATCGATTAGTAAAAGAAATGCGTCTTAACAACATTTCATCGATAGAAGAAGCAAATGCTTTTTTACCTTCTTTTATCGAAGATTACAATCTGCGTTTCGCAAAAGTTCCTAAAGACTCCTCCAATGCACATAGAAATTTAACTAAAGAAATTAACTTAAATAGAATTTTTGTCATAAGGGAAAATAGACACTTATCTAAAAATTTAACATTTCAATATAAAAATAAACTTTATCAAATTAAAACACAAAGACCTACCTATGCATTGAGAAAAGCCTATGTCAACATTTTGGAAAATGAAAAAGGAGAAACTTTAGTAGAATATAAAGGTCAAAGTTTAGCTTATACAATATATGAAGAAAGGCCTTATCAAGCTGAAGTAATAGATTCAAAACAGATCAATGAAAAAATCAATACACTTCTTTCAACCAAAAAACATAAACCATCAAAATACCATCCATGGAGATAGACAAATCTAAAAAGAAATTACAAATTTTGCGTTTTCCCCCCTAGGGGGGAAGAGATTCTTTCTTTTCTATTAACTTAATACTCTTGTAAATCTTAATCATAATAGATATATTTGTTATTTGAACTAAGGCCTCTTAAGGGATAAAGGTGACATTTCTAAAAAACTTAAGAGGGTGACATTTCTACTTAACGCTAACAAGAATAATTTAAGAATACCAAAAAATAATCAACAATAATCTGATTCTTGGTTTGAAATTAATAAAAATGTTGATTTGAAAAAAGATAGAATATATATTTATCCAATTCATAGGAGCATTGTAATTTTTGAAAGCCATAATTTTTGATGAAACACATGGAAATATTATAAGATAAATTTAACAAATAAAATGAGTGTTTTAATAAATTCAAAATTATTTAAAGAAATAAGTTATAGTTTAGAAAAAAATTACTGTTTTGACATTGATGAAGATAATAAAATTGTTAAGCAATTTAATTTTTTTAAAGAGATATATTGTTTTTATAATAAAAAACGTTTTAATGAAATTAAATTAAGTGTTGCAAAATTTATTCTCCCAATAATTAAAAAATTAGCAAATGAAGCTGCTAAGGATAAAAAATATCCTAGGGATTTAATCAAAAGTGATATACTGAATTTAACAAGTGTTTTAATAGATAAATCTCAAAGTAAAAAGCTTTCTAAAGAAAAAGTTATTCAGGATTGTAAAATTTGTTTAATAGCGATTTCAATGGGTATTTCTTATACTAAATTAATACAAAATAAAGACTTTTTAGAATTTGTAATCAAAAGTAGAATATATAAATGTTTTAAGACTTTTAATCATAAAATAAAATTGATAGATGATAATATTTGTATCTTATCTGAAAAAGCAAAAAAATATATACCTTGGAAACAGCTTTATGATGAAAAAATTATTGATGCAAAAGGTAAATTAATAGGTTTTTATGGATATAAAGGTTTTTATCAAAAAAAACAAAAGTTATCTGATTTAAAAATATTTATGAAAAAAGATCCTTCAAAATGGCATCATGAGTATACGATTGATTTATGTGTGAAAGCTTATGATAAACCAAGAGGTTTAGGGGATCATACTTGGTTAAGATTAAAAACACCTGAGGGATATATTTATAGTATAGGATTTTCCTCAGATAAAGAGGATTCTTTTAACCGTAAAAGCTTTTTAAAAGCTAGAAGGGGAGTTATTATGTCTCCAGATTTTGCAGAATTCTCGAATGATCCTAAAATATATTTTTCTTCTAAAATATCTTATAAAAAATTTAAAGAAGCTTTACAAAATTTAGATGAAGATATCAAAAGTGATCAGCTTAGCTTTCAAATTATGAAATCAAATTGTACTATATATGCTATAAATTTTTTTAATAAGTATTCAAATAAAAAAATAAAAATTGGTGGGTATTATTATCCAAAAATTGTTTATTTTGAATTATTAAACAAATTATCTTATTATATACCACCAAAAATGTATAAAATGGGTTCTACTATTAATAAAATTACTTATTCTGTATTTAATTTTTTTGAAAGAGGTTTTCAAAAGAAAAATATGAAAAAAAATTTTTTTGTTAAAAATATGATAAACATATTTAGACCTTTTAATGCTTTTTGTTTGAATTTTCCAGCGTTTTTTCTTGGAGGAACAATTTTAGATAGACAAAAAAAGTTTATAGATCGAAAACCTTATATTTCATCATTTTTAGAAATGTTTAATTTGAAAAATTCTATAATTTATCATCCATTTGAATTAGCTGAAAAAATAAAAGGAAATATTTTATGAAACTAAAACAGTATAGATTATTAGATAACAAACAAAAATTGTGGAGGGTTCTTATTTTATGTTTTTTTGTTGTTCCTCTTTTTTCTTTTTTTAATAAATCAAATCTAGAAGAAAAATTTAATAGTAATAAGCAATTTATAGACGAAGGTTTGGTATATTATTCTTTTGAACCTAAAAACAACTTACGTCCAATATTAGTTGTAGTTGAAGGTTCATATGTCCATCAAGAAGGACCTCAAAGTATTATTAGATTACATAAGCCCTTTTCTAAGCTTATTTCTGAATTAGACTATGGATTAATATTGATAGAGAGAAGAGGAATTTCAAATGAATCAGTTTACAAAGACACTTTTCATAAATTTAATACTCCTACTCAAAGACTTCATGATCACATAAAATTAGTAAATTATTTAAAAGAAAATCCTCCTTCTTGGTGGAACGGTGAAATATTTATTCTTGGTGGAAGTGAAGGCGGGCCAATTGCAATTAAACTTGCTAAAAATATTAATGCTAATGGTTTAGTTGCTATAGTTGGTTGTGGAGATCAAACATTTAAAGAGTATATTTGGCAAGTTATTGAAAAAATGTATTTTTCATCTTCTTGGAGCGATAAGTTAATATTTTGGTGGGAAGATTTGCCTAAAAATCGAGCAGAATATGAAGATAAATGTGAGGAAATGAAAAAAAATCCAACTCCTAATAAATGGTGGTTTGGGCAAACATATCTTTATTGGTCAGATGCTCTAGATCAAGAAGAAAAGGATGATTTTTTAGCTTTAAAATGTCCTTCTTTAGTAATTTCTGGTAGTGAAGATGTGGGAGTGGAATCTACAAATAGTTTAATTGAAAAGGCTATTTCTAAAAAGATGGATATTACCTATTTTTGTATTGAAGGAATGGGGCATAATGCTATGAATCCAGAATTTCAGGTTATAGATAAAGTTCTTTTGTTTTTGAGAAAAAATGAATAATATAATTAAACTTAATTCAAAAAAATATGTAGGAATTGTTATTTGTTCTGTCATGAGGTGGAAATCTTTTTATCTGTTTGCGAGGATTTGTTATTATTTCAATGACTTATAAAGATCGAGTAATTGCCTTATTTTTTATTTTATCCTTTCTTGGTTAAAAAAATTAAGGAATAAGGTGTAAAGATGAAAAAAGATGTAGATTTGCTTATTCAAGAGTTAAAGGGTCTTGTGAGCATGCTGAATAACTCGCTTCCTAAAGAAATCCCTTTAGGGATTTCTATTTCGATTGACCCTACCAGAGCTGTGATCTTTAGAGTAGCTTTTTTATATAGAGTGGCCGAAATTACAGAATCAGCATATGATGCATTCGTGAAAGATAATCTTGTTGTAGCGTTCATTCTATCTCGTGCTTTTATGGAGACGGAGACACTTTTTTGGGCATTTGTAAATAAATTAAAAGTAGCCATTCAGACACGAAATATTAATGATATTCGGCAGTTTCTAACTGGATGTTTAATCGGAGTAAAAAATGATGAATTAAAGCAATTAAAACATCCTTCAGATGTAAGTTTGATTACAACCCCCACTAACATTCTGACTTTTATTCAAAAAATGGATAAAAAGATTCCTGGCTATGAATTGCATCATGCTTCATTAAGTGAATTTTCTCATCCTAACGCAGCAGGAACTGTAGATGCCTATGTCTCATTAGACTGGGAGGCAATGGTAGCTCGTTTTGGAAAAAACAAATCAAAACTCATTCCAGAATTGGCGCTTCCTCAATTGCTAGCTTCTTTGAAAGGATTTTTAGATTGCTATGATTATTCAGCTAAACTACTAGAACAGTTTGTTCCTTTATGTGAAGAATTACTTCCAAAATCAACACAAACCTAAAAGATGATTTTCTTTGCTTTATTAACGGAGAATGCCGGAATATTACCGGAGTAGCAGATTTCTAAGTCTTACTCTTGGTTGATCTAGATTACTAAGATTTTATAGAAAACAAATAGGTTTCTCTATAGACTCTGTCAGTAAAGGTGATTTAAGGTCATCAATGATAACTGTCAGAAAGGCTTTTTCAAGACTGAAAATCCTTGTGTCCCCGGTTCAATTCCGGGTCTGGCCATATCTTATCAAAAATTTAATCACGCATATTTATATTAAATAACTTGAAAACGATCCTCTCAAAACGATATAGTTGCAGTTTCTCGAATAATTGGAGAAGATGTCTTGAATGCTTCAGATTTTCAAAATCTAGTAAAAAATCTAGCTTCTCTTTGCAAAGAAACGGAGTGGTTAGAATTAAAACACAATAAGCAAAATCCTCAGGAAATAGGCGAATACATTTCTGCCTTATCAAATGGAGCGGCTTTATTGAGGCGCTCTAATGCTTATATTTTATGGGGCATTGAAGACTCAAACTGCAGAATTGTTGGGACTAAATTTCGTCCGAGAGAAGTGAAAATAAAGGGACAAGAGCTTGAAAGCTGGTTGGTTTTACAGCTTGATCCTCAGATCGATCTCCGTATTTATGAAGGAGAAATTGATGGTAATTATGTAGTGTTATTTGAATTTGCATCCGCAACTCATCGTCCGATCCGTTTTAAGAGCATAGAATATATCAGATTGGGATCTTATAAGAAAAAGCTTCAAGACTGTCCTGAAAAAGAAAGAGAGCTATGGCGTATATTAGGACAGACAACCTTTGAAAAAGAAGTAGCTATGAAGAATGTCTCTGCGGATCAAATTTTTACTCTTCTTGACTGTCCTGCATATTTTGATCTCATGAAATTGCCATATCCAGAAAATAGATTAGGAGTTCTTCAAAGATTGATTTCAGAAAATCTAATCATTCAATCGGATAGTGGAGACTATGATATTTTGAACCTTGGAGCTATTCTTTTTGCAAAGAACTTGGAAAATTTTGATCGACTTGCCAGAAAAACTCTTAGAATCATTTTCTATCGCGGAGACAGTCGTATAGATACGATTAAAGAGCATGAGGTAAAAAAGGGATATGCTCTAGGTTTTGAAGAAGCTGTTACTTATATCAATGATCAACTTCCTCAAAACGAACTTATTGGTGAGGCTTTTCGGCAAGAAATACGTATGTATCCGAAAATTGCTGTGCGAGAATTGGTGGCAAATGCTTTGATTCATCAAGATTTTACTATTTCTGGAACTAGTTCTATGGTAGAAATTTTTGCAAATAGAGTCGAAATATCAAATCCTGGATTGCCTTTGATAGATATCCTTCGTTTCATTGATGAAACTCCTAGGTCTCGTAATGAAATATTAGCTAAGCTTATGCGAAGATTGAATCTATGTGAAGAACGTGGGACAGGAATTGATAAAGTCATTTTCCAAATTGAACTTTTTCAACTTCCTGCGCCAGATTTTCGAAAAACTAATCAAAGTACTCTTGCAATCTTGTATGGATCAAAAAAATTAAAAGAAATGGATTCCAAGGAGCGGACTAGGGCTACATATCAACATGCTAGCCTTCAGCATGTCATCGGCAAAAAAATGACAAATGAATCTTTGCGAAATCGCTTGGGAATCAAAACATCTAGTTATTCGCTTGCTTCCAGAATCATTCGAAAAGCTATCCAAGAAAAATTAGTCAAACCTCAAGGAAGTAAAGTTGGTGTGGGTAAAAGTGCCTTTTATCTTCCTTTTTGGGCTTAAATCAATTGTGTAAGATTTTATAGTTTTAATCTTAAAGCCACTCTAGGGCTCTTATTATTAGCATGTTAAATTGTGCACGGATTGTGCACCAGATTGTCTTGATAAAGACAAAAAATACAATACATTAAATATCTGTTGGATTGTAATAACAGCGAAGTTTTGTCATTTATTAGTAAGACATGAAAAAATGAGAAAGACTCTTCATCTGTCAATTCACTATCTTATATACTCAAAAAAATAACGGAATATTGCCGTAGTTGCGGATGTCTCGCTGTTGACATAGATTGATTTTGATTGCCAATCTTTTCTTGTAAAGTTTTTTATGTTCTTCTATTCTATGTAGTCGAGGTTAATTTAAGGCAATCCAAGATCATTTTTAGAGCTTATTTATTAAGACTGAAAATCCTTGTGTCCCCGGTTCAATTCCGGGTCTGGCCATTTTCTTTTATTTGAAATTCGATAATGTTTCTTATTAAGTTTATAAATACTAAGAGAAATGTTAGTATTTCTCTTGGATTGAGAATCATGGTTTGATTTAGACATATGTGGG
>JAAKFN010000060.1 GCA_011065045.1 Candidatus Anoxychlamydiales bacterium | reverse complement strand
AAAAATAGTTGTAGGAGTTGCGAATTCTGGAGAAATTATAGGTGTTTCTCAAGAAATTATCCAAAAAGCTTTTGAATCGCTTGAAAAAGCAATCTATGAAGCTTCCTCTCCAACCATTATACCTAGGATTTATACTCAAAGATTAGGAGAGAAGAGCTTATTAATTATAGAAGTTTCATCTGGAATGACTAAACCTTATTTTAGAAAATCTGAAGGTCTAGAAAGGGGAACATATGTTCGTTTAGGTAGAAGTACCTTAAGAGCTACTTCAGATATGATAAAAGAATTGCATTGGCAAAGTCATGGTCTTGACTTTGAAACACTTCCTAACTATCAAGCTCAAAAAAAGGATTTAGATCTAAAAAGAATTCAAGTTTTTTTAGATAATCGAAAAAATCATGGCAAGCTTAAATGTGATAAATCGACTCTACAAGCATATCATCTCATAAAAGAGGAACATTCAAAATTTTATCCAACCCAAATGGCTCTTTTGTTATTTGGAAAACAGCCCCAATATTTTCTTAGTGAGGCTATGATAATTTGTTCTCATTTTCAAGGCACTACTGGTAGAGATGCAATTGCAAGCATTGATTGTGAAGGCATTTTATTTGATCAATTTAATCAATGTTATTCTTTTATTGTTAGTAGGTTATCCAAATCATTTAAGATACGAAAACCTATAAGGGAAGAACAGCTTGAAATTCCTGAAATTTCTATTCGAGAAGCTTTGTTAAATGCCATTGTTCATCGGAATTATCATATTAAAGCGCCAATTAAAGTTGCAATCTATAATGATCGAATAGAAATTTTTAGTCCTGGTTCTTTTCCAGGCCCTTTAGATTTGAAAAATTTGAAAGCTGGAATTACGTATTTACGAAATCCTATGATTTGTAAAATTTTTCGAGAAATTGGATATATAGAAAAATTAGGAACGGGTTTAATTGCTATTATTGAATCTTATGAAAAAAGAGGTCTTTCAGATCCTAAAATTATTGAAGGTGAAAATTATGTTAAAATTATCTTGCCTCGTGTTTTAAAGAAAAAAAACATTAATAGGGAACAGAAAAAGTTAGAAGAACTTTTTGCTCTTTCATCAGAAATTTCAATTGAGGATGTACAAAGAATTTTAGGTGTATCTAGACAGACTGCTTCTAGAAAAATGAATCGATTTATTGAAAAAGGTGTTGTTGAGAGAATAGGAAAAACACGTTCTACTCGCTACATAATTCGAGAGCATAAAGAAGATGTATAATTTAATATTAAAAAGATGAACTTTTTTGAATAGTTTTTTGTTATATTTTTAGTTTATTAGCGATATCATTGTTGGACAATCCTAATCTCTTTAATTTCTTGATTTTTGACTCATTCGACTCAATATTGTTTTATGAGTCATAAATTGATCCAAAGTTTGAGGAAGAATGAATGAACAGGTCTTCATTCCTTTCGCTATCTCTTTTAATATAAATAGCTTACGAAACAAGTTTTTTACATTCAAAATAGTTAAAACTTAGGTTGTTTTTGGCTATTTAACGGTTTTGATGATAAAATCGTTAAAAATCTTAATCCAATAACTCATTTTACTGTTTTGTTGACAAAACTGTATATATATAATATAATTAGAATTACCCAAAATAAGAAGGGGAGTTTATGGTCAAAGTTAAGAGTATTTATAAAAAAATTGATGATCTTCGCTTAAGGTATTACAAAACCTATTGTGGCAAAGAAGAGCTGCTTAAAATCATTTCAGAATCAGAAGTATCTGAGCAAGTATATAATTCCAATGCTATAGAAAATAGTACTCTAACACTAGAAGAAACGGATAAAATTTTGCATCAAATTGATTGTGATCGATTCATTTCTGTAAGAGAAATGTTTGAAGCAAAAAATCTAGCTCGAGTTATTTCATATATAGATGAAAAAGCAAAAGAACAAGAATTAAATCTTAATATGATGCTTTTTTTACATAAAATACTTATTTCCAATATTAATGATAAAATAGCTGGAAGATTTAGAAATGATAATGAATTTGTACGTGTAGGGAGCCATATAGCTCCTAATCCTAAAGAAGTGATTGGGCGTCTTGAAGAAATGCTAGCTAAGTATTATTCAACTCCTTCTGAAAATATCATTAAACGTATTGCTAAATTACATCTTGTTTTTGAATATACTCATCCTTTCTGTGATGGAAATGGTCGTATCGGTAGAATAATCAATAATTATTTACTTATTAGAGAAGGTTATGTACCGATTAACATAAAATTTATTGATAGACAATTCTATTACGAAGCTTTTAGAGAATTTGATTGGAGCAATAAAACTACTATTATGGAAGAAATCGTTGGCAAATCCCTTACCAATAGTTATCACAAAAGATTAGCATATTTGGAAGGTGGCGAAATTATGACTCTTGTAGAATATGCAAAAAGAAAAAAACTCTCTTACCCTAATTTGATTAATAAAGCTAAAAGACAAACAATTGAGGCTTTTTTAGAGAAGGGTAAGTGGAAAATAGCCATTCCAGAAACGAGTAAGATTTGAAATTTCTTCGCCTTTAGACGAGGGAAGTTCAGTTTTTACGATTATTTTAAACCTTAAGGAGGTTTTGTGAAGATTGGAATCATTGGTGCAGGCGCAATGGGCTCTGCAATGGTTAAAGCTTTTGAAGAACATGAGCTATTGGTCTGTGATCGAACTCTTAAGAAAATCGAGGCTCTTGGTATTAAAAACGGTTTTACGGATCCAGGTGAGATGATTTCCCAGGTTGATGTTGTGGTATTTGCTGTAAGGCCTCAGGGTTTTAAGACCTTAGCTGAAAGTATCAAGATTGATATGGCGAGCAAAATGATTGTATCAGTGATGGCTGGTATTTCCATCAAAGAGCTGCAAGCAGCAACAGGCTCTAAAAGGGTTATCCGCTGCATGCCAAATCTTGCTATAAAGGTGGGAAAAGGAGTGACGGCATGGACAGCAAGCGATGCTGCTGGTGATAATTTCAGAAACTTTATTCAAGATACCCTTGGTCGTGTTGGTGTAACTATCGAGATTCTAGAAGAACAGATCGATACCATCATTGCTATCAGTGGGTCAGGTCTTGCCTACTTTTTTGCTCTAACTGAGACTTTGACAGAGGCAGCGGAAAAAATGGGAATCCCTACCAAGCAAGCTCATCTATTGGCTGAAAAAACCCTTGTGGGAAGTGGCCAGCTAATGGCCTCGGAAAGCCGAAGTGCTGGTGAATGGAAACGTGAGATTATGGTTCCTGGGGGAACGACGGAAGCAGGGATTAGAGAACTCAAGAAAAGAGGCTTTGATAAGATCGTTATTGGAGCTGCAGAAGCGGTGCAAAGGCGAGCAAAGGAATTGAGTGAATAAAGGCCCCCTATCCATAGCTACAAGCAGGTAGCTGATAGGGCCTTTGCTGCAAGCAGGTAGCTGATAGGCAGCATTTCTCTCGTATTATTTTTTAAAATTCACTATAATATTACATTAATAGGGAGAAATTTATGAATAAACCAATTAGAAGTAGCATTAAAGTTATTCTTTTAAACGATAAAGATGAGCTTCTTTTAATGTGTGCAGATGATCCAAAAACAACATCTGCTGATGGTAAATATCTTGGAAAATTTTGGTTTACAGTTGGTGGGCAAATTGAGTTAAATGAAACTATAGAAGAAACAGCTTATAGAGAAATTTATGAAGAAACCTCCATCAAGAAAGATGAAATAGATCTAGGACCAATCGTTTGGTTTGGAGAGTTTGATCTAATTCTAAATGGAGTCTTAACTCGGCTTAAACAAAGATTTATAGTCGCTAAAACCAAGCAAATAAATGCTTATTTAAAAAACCCAACTCCTTGGGAAAAAAAAGTTGTAAAAGAACTCACTTGGTTTTCAATAGATGAGATTAAAAATAGTAAAGAGATAATCTATCCAGCTTTGTTATCAAAATATCTTCCAGATATTATATCTGGGAATTATCCAAATGAGCCGATTGAAATAGATCTAGCAAAACTGCCAAAAAATATCTGAAAAGCTTTAGTCTAAAATAATTTTTTTAAGATTTTTGTAAAAACTTCTTTGTGATATAGATCGACTTTGATATATAATTGAATTTTACTTTTTAAATATTTTGGAGAGTTAAAGTGAAATGTCCTTTTTGTAATTTTGAAGAGTCTAAAGTAACAGATTCTAGAATGTCAATGGATGGCCAGGCTATAAAAAGAAGACGAGAGTGTCTAAAATGTAATCAAAGGTTCACAACTTTTGAAACGATCGATTTAACAATTCAAGTTTTGAAAAGAGATTCTACATACGAAGATTTTAAGCAAGAGAAACTCCTCGGTGGAATAATGGCCGCTTGTAGACACACCAGAGTATCTCACGATAAAGTAAAAGCTTTAGCTTATCATATAACAGCGGATCTGATGGCCTCTCAAGTGAGAGAGATTACCACAAAAGAGTTAGGTTCCATTGTTATGAAGCATTTGCAGGAAATAGATACAGTTGCATATATTCGTTTTGCTTGTGTATATGAAAGATTTAAAGATATTAAAGAACTTTTAGATGCAATAGGTTCTCTAAAAAATGAAAACCATTGCTTAGAAAAAAAAACAAATTTTAAAAGCGAGGATGCAGATTATGCCTCTAAAACCAAATGAAATAGAACAATTTAAAAAACAGTTATTAGAACTTAGAGAAAAAATAACTATGGTTATTAATGGAGCTAAAGAAGAAGTTAAAGAGCTCGATGAAACCAAAGGTTATTCTCAACATCAAGCAGATGAGGGGACAGATGATTTTGGAAAGACGATGAATTTAGAAGTCTCTAATAAAGAATCTCTTATTGTAAAGCAGATCGATAGAGCTTTAGAAAAAATCGATGAAGGAACATACGGAATATGTGATATCTCTCAAAAAGAGATTCCAAAACCAAGACTAATAGCTATTCCTTATGCAACAATGACAGTAGACGCGCAAGAGAAAATGGAAAAAGGACTTTTGTAGAATTGAAAAGATATTTTAAGCTTTTTATTGTTTTTTTTATTTTGATAGCTTTGGATATCTTAATTAAATCCTATGTCTATCATAATATTCCTAAAATGAGCTTTATGCATCCCTTCTTTCCATATGGAGGAATTGGGGTATTTAAAGATTTTTTTGGGGTTAGTTTTTCTATTGTTTATGTGGAAAATACAGGAGCTGCTTGGGGACTGTTTTCAAAATATCCGACTCTTCTCTTTGTTATTAGATCCATTATCGTAATGGGACTTGTAATATATCTTGGGTTTTTTAATAAAGATGGTAGAAAAGATATGCCCTTAGTATTGATAATTACTGGGGCTATGGGAAATATTATCGATTTTATTTTTTATAAAAAAGTGATCGATATGTTTCATTTTAATTTTTGGGGATATTCATATCCTATTTTTAACTTGGCAGATTCTATGATAACAATAGGAATTATTTGGCTCTTTTTTAGATTTTTCAAAAAAGATAAAAATAAAAAAATATGAAAATAGAGATTCTCACAATAGGTAATGAGCTTTTATCTGGTAAAACAATAAACTCAAATGCTCAATATCTTTGCAAAACTCTTTTAAAATTTGGCTACTCTGCACTTTACACAAGTGTATATCAAGATGAAAAAAAGGAGCTCATAAATGGCATAAAGATAGCTCTTAAAAGAGCTGATCTTTTAATCATTACAGGAGGTCTTGGGCCTACCATCGATGATAACACTAAAAAAATAGTAACAAATTTTTTAAAAATCGATCTTCAATTTAATGAAGATGTTGCATTAGATATAGAAAAAAGATTTGGATGCATAGCATCGGTTGAAGAGCAAGCGACTATCCCTAAAAGCGGAGATGTTTTTAAAAATGAAATAGGAACAGCACCTGGTTTTGCATTTATTGACTCTGGAAAAGTTTTAATTCTACTTCCAGGGGTTCCAATTGAGCTAGAAGATATGTTTGAGAAACACGGCTTAGTATTTATTCAAAAACACTTCCCTTTAAAAGAAAAAGATTTTCAAGAAATCATAAATATCTGTTTACTTCCTGAGATAAAAATTGATGATCTTTTAAAAACTATTGAGCTTCCAGATGATGTCACTTTGGGTATCTATCCAGCTCCAGGATTTGTTCAAGTATCGATTACTACAAAAGCACTTAATAAAAGTTTTGCAACAAAAAAAATGAGAGATATAAAAAATAAGATAGCTTTAGAGTTTTCTGATTATATATATGTTTCTGAAGATGGGAAAATTGAAAGAGCAATTCATGATTTATTAATTAAAAATGATGAAAAAATTGCTTTTGCTGAATCTTGCACAGGTGGTGCTCTATCTGCTAAAATAGTTGCTCTGCCCGGCTCTTCTAAGTATTTTTTAGGATCTTTTATAACCTATTCAAATGATCTTAAAAAAAATATCTTAAAAGTATCTGAAAAAACTTTGCTTGATCATGGAGCTGTATCACTTCCTACTATAAAAGAGATGATAAAAGGAGTTTTTGATTTAACAGATGCTACTTATGCGATTGCTATTTCAGGGATAGCAGGCCCTAGCGGGGGGACAGAGGAAAAACCAATCGGTACGATTAGTTTAGCTATAGCTAAAAGAGGAGATGAAATAGATATAGGTTTTTTACATCTAAAAGGGTCCTTAAAGGGATCTAGATCTATGATTATAGAAAGCACTGCAAATATAGCTTTTGGAATTTTATATAGAAAAATAGCTCACAACCTCACATATTTTGAAAAATGAAAAATTATGAACTTTTAGATTCTGGAAATTTAAAAAAGCTTGAAAAATTTGGTGGCAGGATTATTGCTCGGCCATGTATGCAAGCTATTTGGAAACCTAAACTAGATGAAAAGGTTTGGGGAAATGCAGATCTTATTTTTGAAAGAGATTCAAAAAATAAATGGATACATAAGAAAAAAACATCTCTAAAAAATCCTAAAAAAGAAGATTCCTGGATTGTCGATATAGAAGGAATTAAATTAAATCTAAAGCTAACAGATTTTGGGCATATTGGTTTCTTTCCAGAACATATTTTTCTATGTAAAAAATTATCAAAACTCCTGCAAGATCAAAACCCCCAAGCTCGCAAATTAAATGTTTTGAACCTCTTTGCGTATTCTGGATTAGCTAGTCTATTTGCTTTAAAAAATAAAGCTAGTGTTTGTCATGTAGATAGCTCAAAGCCCTCTATTTTATGGGCTAAAGAAAATATAAAGCTTAATAATTTTCAAAATCTGAATATTCGCTATATTTTAGATGACGCTATAAAATTTTTAAAAAGAGAAGTTAAAAGAGGTTCCAAATATGACGCTATTGTTTTGGATCCTCCAAGTTTTGGAAGAGGGGCAAAAGGAGAAGTTTTTAAGATAGAAAAAGATATAGTATCTCTTTTAGAGCTTTCAAAAAAACTTTTATCTAAAAAAAAATCTTTTATTATTTTTTCTTGTCATTCACCTAATTTTACAAAAATAACAATAAAAAATTTATTTGAATCAATATTTGATAATAATGGCAATTTAGAGGTTGATGAGCTTCTTTTAAAATCTGAAAAAAGTTATAATTTGCCATCCGGATACTTTTCAATATGGCAAAAAAATGAAAATAAATACTCAGATAACCTCAAGTAAAAATGAGAAGATAAAAAAAATAATTAAGTTGAGAAATAAAAATAAAAGAGATAAGTACTCTTTATTTTTAATTGAAGGTTACAAAGAGCTCTTAAAAGCCTCTACATCAAAGATTAAAATAGAATCTTTATTCATTTGCGAAGAGTTTTTCTTAAGACAGGATGAATATGATCTAATCGAGAAAATAAAAAACAGTAACGTCTCAATATATGAATGTACAAAAGAGGTATTTCAAAAAATCTCTTATAGAGATAGGCCAGATGGTTTAATCGCAATTGCTAAATCTTTTAAAAATGATCTCAAAGACTTAAAAAAAATAATTGATGATAAAAAAAATACCTTGATAGTTGTTTTAGAAGGAATAGAAAAACCTGGAAATTTAGGAACAATTTTAAGGACAGCTACTGCAGTGAGAGTTGATGCAATAATTATTACTGATCCTAAAACAGATATTTTTAATCCCAATGTTGTAAGAGCCTCTATTGGTTCAATATTTACCACTCCGATATATGTGAGTGATAGTAAAACCGTTATTTCTTTTTTGAATGAAAACAACATAAGTATTGTTAGCGCAACGCCAAGAGCTAAAATTAATTACACAGATATTGATCTAAAAAAACCCATAGCATTAGCGTTTGGAACAGAAAAAGAGGGTCTATCAGATATTTGGATGAAAAGATCTAAACATTTAGTAAAAATCCCTATGTTTGGAGATATAGATTCTTTAAACGTAGCTCAATCTACAACAATATTATTATATGAAGCCATTAGACAAAGAAAACTCTCATAGAGTTCTATATATAGATAATCATATATTAGTCATAGTTAAAGAGACTAATATACCTACTCAAAGTCCAGATAAAGTGTCTTGCAAGACTTGTCTAAATAGTTTAGAAGATCTAGCTAAAGATTTTATAAAAAAGAAGTTTCATAAAAAAGGAAAGGTTTTCTTACATCCAATTCACAGGTTAGATAGAAATGTTACCGGCATTGTTATTTTTGCAAGAACATCAAAAGCTTTATCTAGATTAAATGAGCAAATGAGAGAGAAAAAAATTCTAAAAAAATATATAGCTGAAATAGAAGGGAAATTACCTCAAAAAAAAGCTAGTTTAAAAGATCATATAGTTCATTTATCTCACATTGCTAAAATAGTGAAAAAAGAGCATAAAAATTCAAAATTAGCGATTCTAAATTATGAAGTTATAAAAGAAAAAAGAGATTCCTCTATCTTAGAAATCGAGCTAATTACTGGAAGGTATCATCAAATTAGAGCTCAGCTATCAAATCTTTCTCATCCAATAATTGGAGACAAAAAATATGAGGCAAAAAAAAATCTAGATAAAATACATCTTAGCTGCTTTTATCTAGAATTTATTCATCCAGTGAAAAAAGATTTACTGAAATTTCAAATAAAACCATCTTTTTAAAAATTTCAGAGTTCCAATTTTTAATACTCTTCTTTTTTAGGATATCTTTTTTCTGTTTTATGTTCTTGCATAGGTTTTTTATGTTTTTTAAACAGTGCGTGTTTTGAAGTTGGAAGTGGCTTTTCGAAGTACCCTTGAAACCAATATTTTGTTCCGTAATATGTTGTGCAAGCCATTGAAAGGAAAGCCAAAATAATTACAAAATAACTTATGAATTTACAAAAACCATATTGAATTTTATGTGTTTTTAAAAAATAAAGTAAAGCTCCGCCTAAAGCTAAAGCAATTAGCTCTATCGCAAAAGCCGCATCAATCAAAAATACCATGATTATTCTCCATAATAAATTTTAATAAAAAAATATGAGGCATCGATTTTATTTCAATACCCAATATTTATCTTAATAAATCTTTTTTTAATTTTTTGCTAGAAATAAAGGTAATTGAGGAAAAACTTTTCAAAATATTTTTTAATTGCATAATTTGCTGATTTTCACGAAAATATTATCCCTACATATTGGAGGTATAGTGTCAATCACCCCTCCCTAAAGGAAGGGGCTTGAACCGTGAGGATCAGGGGTAACAGGTTGACCAGAAGACAAACAAAAGGAGTTTTTTAAATGTTTGTAAACGTTAAGACAGAGAAAAGACAACAGACCAACGAGTGCCACCTCAGCTTGTTGCTCTCTGCTGTGCAATTAAAC
>JAAKFN010000006.1 GCA_011065045.1 Candidatus Anoxychlamydiales bacterium | reverse complement strand
CTTTCAATACTTGTACCAATTGATCTTCAGGGATTTTCCTCCAGCCATTGTTAATTTTTATTCTATCTTCTCGCGGAGTCTGATCTAAAACTTGTTGTAGAGCATCTTGTTCACTTTGGGTTAAATTACCTATAGCTTTTTTTATTGCTTCATCATCACTTCCAGGGGTCGGTCTCGATGATGATGACGAAGTTCTACCTGTTGCACCGCTTGGCTTCATCGCTGCGTTCAATTTTAATGCGCCTCTAGCTCCCCTAGCTATCACTCGAGCCTCTACCAATGAATCTTGTTGTTCATCAAAATGTTCTGTTAAAGATTTTTGCTCTAGTTTTAATCCTCTAATTTCTCTTTTTAATTTATCATTTTCTAATGTAATTTTCTGTATTGCTTCTCCATTTTTAAGAGATTTGTTCTCTTTTGTTAATCTACGATTTTCTCTTATTACCGTATCCTCAGATCTACTAGATGATGACGACTGTTGTTGTTGCAATTCTAGCGTTAATTTTCGAATAATGGCATCTTTCTCTGCTATTTTAGTTTCCCTTTTCTCTAATTTACCTTCTGATACGAGTAAGTTAGAATCTGTTAATTTTTGAATTATTATATTTTTATCTGTCAGCTTTTTTTGTCCAGCAGCCTCTCTTATAGCTTCTCTAGTTTCAATATTTCTATTAACTGTAGTTTGCGCTCTTTTACCAGCAATATAAGATGCGCCAGAGATTAAAATTGCCATAGCTAAACTTGAATTTACATACTTATATGTAAGCCCTGCTAATACTATAGTTACGGCTAACTTCCTTTTATTATATTTTAAAATATTGTCAGCATAATCTTGACATTGTTTTAGTCTTTTAAAAGCTTGAGCAGATATTTTTGCTACTACTTCACTTTTTCTCCAGTTTACAAATGCCATTAAACCAATTACAACAGATGCAGGAATGTATGAATGGTCTAAAAATTTTGAACTTACAGAACTAATTAAAGACGATGAATTACTTAACACCACATGAGACTCCTATCGTTAAAACTCCATATTCTAAAATTCCCCTCCAGATAAAATCTTCTCTGATGGCAAGTTCTTTGGATCTGCTCATTTTTTATTTTCTTATTAAATTGTTAGTATTTTAACTTAAAAGAATCCCTTTATATCAAGAAAATAATTTATTTCTATACAATCTTTTCATTTTTTAAACAACCAGTCCCATCATCGAGCTAATATCGCTTAGCAAAATACAAATATTTGCTAATATAAACTCATTTACTCACTTAAAATTTGGAGATTTTACTCTTTATTGTGAAAGGCTTTTTGAAAGCAAAAAAAAAAATCTTATCTTACCTAAGAAAAAAGATTGTTTAAAATTTGAAGAAGATATCATCTCGATGTTAAAAGATAGTTTTAGTATTTCATCTTAAAGATGCCTAGTTAAATCTAAATTGAAAAATATAAGAGAAGAAAAATCAATTATTTTTCCATCAAATAATATTGTTTTAACCCCTCCTTTCAATTCTTTTAATAAGTCATCATCTGATAATTTGCACCACTCATTTTTTATTTTTATTCTTTTTTCTGATGACAGCTCTTTTAAAGCATTTCTTAGGGCATCTTTTTCATATTTTTCTAAATGCTCAATGATACTTCATAGTTTTTCATCATCACTTGAAGATGATAACGACTGTTGTTGCAAGTTCTTGTTTAATTTGTTCAGCTCTTGTAGTTAGAAACGCAAATAGTTGTTTTTCTCCATCTTGATATATAGCTTTATAACAATCCTCTCTAAATTGGTAAGCCCCTGGCTTATAGTTAATTCGATTAATATAGTTTATTATCAATGATTTATCCGGCTCTTTTAATTCTCCAATTGCCTTTCTAATTTGAGCATCCTTTTTAGAATCATCAGCATATCCTGATCTAGGAGGTTCTTGATCTTCCTCTAATTTTCCTTGTTGTTGTCTTAGCACTAGTTCTCGCATAATGGCATCTTGCTCTGCTATTTTAGCTCCCCATTCACCTAATTGTTTCTCACTGTTAATTAATTTTCTTTCTAATAATTGATTTTCATTACGTAATCTCAGCAAATCTTCATTCATAGGATCAGGTTGAACTCCTGTAATAAGCCTAGAGCCCGTTTCTATGCTCGATCTATCTACTTCCTCTAATTTACCTTCTGATGCTGATATGCAAGGATCTCCGGTTATAACCTCTCTAGTTTCTATATTTCTATTAATTGTATGCGAACTTTTACAAACAATAAAAGATATGCCAGAGATTAAAATTGCAGAAGCTATACTTGAATTTATATATGTAGACGTAGCCCCAGCTAGTGCTAAAGTCGTTGCTAACTCTTTTTGATGATATTGTACAATATTATATAAATGTTTAAAAAATATTGAACTTACAGAACTAGTAAAAGAAGATGAATTCCCAAACAATGAGACTTGCCTCCATCCTGAATCGTCTCTGACTGGAGGTTTTCCTGTAACTCTCATTTTTTTATTTCCTTTTTAAATTGTTAGTATTTTAACTTAAACGAATCCCTTTATATCAAGAAAATAATTTATTTCTATACAATCTTTTCATTTTTTAAACAACCAGTCTCATCATAGAACTAATATCTCTTAGCAAAATAAAAATATTTGCTAATCTAAACTCATTTACTCATTTAAAATTTGGAGATTTTACTCTATATTGTGAAAGGCTTTTTGAAAGCAAGAAAACACACAAAAATCTTATCTTACCTAAGAAAAGAGATATTGTAAAATTTGAAGAAGATATCATCTCGATGCTAAAAGATAGTTTTAGTATTTTATAGATAAAAGAAAAAAGAGCTCAAAATAATATTTGAGCTCTTTAGATTTTAATTATTGTTTGGTTCCTTTTCCTTGTCGTAATAATGCTTGAACTTGTTCTCTCAATACTTGTTCCAATTGAGCTTCAGGGATTTTCCTCCAGTCATTGTTAATTTTTATTCTAACTTCTCGCGGAGTCCGATCTAAAACTTGTTGTAGAACATCTTGTTCATTTTTGGTTAAATTATCTATAGCTTTTTTTATTGCTTCATCATCACTTACTGGGGCAGGTCTCGATAATAAAGACGAAGTTCTACCAGGTGCTCCTCTTCCTCCAATCGCTTCTTTCCTTTTTTTTAATTTATATTCTCTTGCTATTTCTTTAGCTTCTATCAATCTCTTTCCCAGTTGTTTAAAATGCTCTTTTAAAGATTCGTTCTCTTCATTTAATAATTTCTTTTCTCGTTCTGACTGTTGAACATAAACCTCTCTAAAATCAACTTGCTTTGTTTGAGTTTGAGTTTCTTTCTTTTTAATCGTACGTGGCATTGGGTTATTCCGATTTGCCATTGCATCTAAACGATGTAAAGCATCATTTTGACGGTTTTCATCTAATGCTTTATTAATATTAGCTATATCACTTATATTCCATATATGAGCATCTCTCAATGAAGAGTCTGCTTCTCTCTGAGTTTCTGCATCCGAGATTAACTTAAGAATTTGTTCTAAAACATCTTCTAAATCTTCCTTCGCTTTAGCTATATTACCTGAATCAATAAGACCTTTTATGTCATTTTGTAATTTGGGATTTTTTAATTTATGCAGTAATTTTACTGCCATTGCATTATCTTTTCCTAGAAATTTTATAATCTCTTCAATTGATTCTTTTGTGGATTCAACTGGTTTAATACTGTTATTATTTTTTTTGATTTTATCTGTTAAACTTTTTTCTTCTTTTTTCATGGGATCCAATATACTATTTAAAAATCTTTTTGCATCTTTAAACTCTTTTTCATCTATAGATTTCATAATTTCTCGAATTTGCAATCCTAGAAATCCTGGAGAATTTCTGATTTTATCAGTAAGATTTTCTTTAACGCCAAAAATTCTTCTAGACAAGGAAAAAGCTCCTATAAGCTTGGGAATTGCAGCTACAGCAACACATACAGCTATAGGCAAAACATAAGCTCCAAGCAATGAAGAATTATTTGATGCTTGGCCCATATTTGTTGAGCCAGTCTCATAGCCCCTAGCATAGCCAATATCATAGCGCTGCCTCAATTCCCCTGCCGAGCATTCATCACAATAAAAGCTCTGAGACGTACCTTGCTCAGCTATAGCACGGGGTAAATTCATTAAAAATAGTGCAGATGCACCTAATAAATAGCTTGCTGCAGGTTTTATACTACTTAAAAAACCAGCCTGTTTTCTTATCGTTAAATTACTTGGACTAATTGAGCTCATCTTTTTCTCCTTTCTATTACTATATTATTTTTTAATAGTTTATTTTAATTACGTTAATATTAAAATTTATTAAACATAATTATAACAAATTTATTAATTAATTATAATTAAAATTTATAATTTCTTAACAATTATTTAACCAAGGAAAAGACATCGTAAAGTTTTAATATTAAGGATCTTATAAATTGACATGTAAGCATAGAAATGTTAATTAAAATTTTAATTTATAGACTGTAAAATGTTTTCTTTAATTGACGTCTCTCTTATAAGAGCCTTTAACTGATTTTCGTTGAAGTTCTCTTGCTTTATTAAGAATTTCAATGCCTTTCTCAACGTGATCTTTTGTGTAATTCTCAAAAACGAACTCTGCGCTTTTTTTGGTCTTTACACCATTTTCATTTAAAGGAAGATCTGAGATTAACAGTAACACCCCTAAAGTGAACTTTCTTTTATAGCTGGCTGTAAAAAGAGTGGCGCATTCCATCTCAATCCCTTGAGCCTTAGAGGCTTTTAAATTATTTTTAAAGTCTTCATTAAACTCCCAAAACCTCATATTAGTGGTATAAGTTATACCGATATGATAAATGGATTTTTGCGCGTCAAGCACCTCAGTTACAGCTCTTTGCATTAAAAAGTTAGCTAAAGCTGGTACCTCTTGAGGGAAATAGTAATCAGAGGTACCCTCACCTCTAATTGAAGCGACTGGAACTAAAAACTCCCCTATTTTATACCTTCTTCTAAGGCCTCCACACATACCCAAGAGAATCGATGTTTTAACAGGCAGAAACGAGCAAACATCTACAACTAAAGCAGCTACGGGTGAACCTATTTTAAAATCCAAAATGCTCACTTTCTCATCTTTAGAGTGCGCTACTTTAAAAGCAGAACCTTCAAAAATTTCAACATTTCTAGATTCAGCAAAATAGTGAACATAAGTTGGAAAGTTAGTTATTATTAATTTTTCTTGAAAATCCTCTCGTTTGCTACCTGAGTATCTCTCAAGTGTTTGCAAAGCGCTCTCTTTTTCCATTTCATTCATAATAAGCCTCATTATATGTTATAGATTAGTGAAGATTCTAAAAATTTGCAAGGAATAGAAATTGCAAATTAATAAAAAATGAATAAAAATATTAAAGATTAAGAAATAAAAAATTTTAAAGGATAAGAAATGAGCGAACTATCTGTAAATGATCTAAAAACATCTATGAAGGTAGAAATTGATAATGACCCATATGTTGTTGTATCCAATCAATTCGTCAAACCTGGAAAAGGACAAGCCTTTAATAGAATTAGAGTAAAAAATTTATTAACTAGTAGAACTGTTGAAAAAACTTATAAATCTACTGAAAAGTTAAAACTAGCAGATGTAGAAGAGACAAGAATGAGGCTTTTATATCTTGAGCAAGATGCTGCTGTATTTATGTCAGATGAATCCTTTGAACAAGTTAGTGTTGCTTTTTCTGTTATTAAAGATAATAAGCAATGGCTAAAAGATGACATTGTATATGATCTTATTTTTTATAAAGGATCTGTTATTGATTTGCTCACTCCAACTTTTATGGAACTAAAAATTACCGAGTCTGATCCAGGGGTTAGAGGAGATTCTTCATCTGGAAGAGTTTTAAAACCTGCAACTTTAGAAACCGGCGCCAAAGTTCAGGTGCCAATTTTCGTCAATCAAGGTGAGACAATAAAAGTTGATACTAGAACATGTGAGTATGTCTCAAGAGTCTAATCGAAAAAAGATATTAAAAGATCGATCTTTAATGCTTAAAAAAGTCAGATCTTTTTTTGAGCAAAAAAAAATCTTAGAAGTAGATCCTCCACATTTGGTAAAACATCCGTTTATCGATGAGCATATCGATACGATTAAAGCATATCCATTTAAAAAACAAATAGGCTATTTACATACTTCACCTGAACATATGATGAAACGGTTAATCGCTGAAGGTATTGAAAATATATACTTTTTAGGTCATGTCTTTCGAAAAGATGAAATTGGTAATTTACATAATATTGAATTTACTATGATAGAGTGGTATAAATCTAACACAACTTATCAAAAATTTATCAAAGATAATATCGAGATACTCAAATTATTTGTAAAATTTAGGAGAGTTGAAAAACTTTCTTTTTTTGATCTTTTTTTTAAAAACTTTGAGTTAGATCTTTCAAGATGCACAAAAAAAGATCTATTAAATACTCTTAAAAAATTAAAAATATCTACTTCAAAAGATATTGAAAAAAGCTCCCTTATCAGCTTAATAGCTGATTATTTTTTTTCAAAAATGGCTAAAAAAGATGTTTTATATCTACTCTGCGATTTTTTAAAAGAAGAGACTCCACTCGCTAAAACTCATATGAGAAATAACATTGAAGTTGCAAAAAGATTTGAGTTTTATTTAAATGGCTTTGAGCTTGCTAACGGTTATTTAGAACTAAACAATCAAAAAATCATTCGAAAAAGATTTGAAAAAATAATCAAGAAAAAAAAACATCTGACTTTAGATGAAAACTTTTTAAAATCCATAAATCACATCGGCAATAATTGCTATGGAATAGCAATTGGTTTTGATAGACTTCTGATGCTAAAGCATCAAACTCATAATATAAAAGATGTTTTATATTTTACTTATTTAGAATTATAAAAAAAAAATTTTGAATTCAATAAATTAATCTGATATTTATCATAAGTAGAGACATATTAAAATTAGGAGCATTCCATGCCAGTTAATTTAAAAGGAAGAAGTTTTTTAACCCTAAAAGATTTTTCTCCAAAAGCAATTCATTATCTCATAGCACTTTCTAAAGATTTAAAAAGTAAATATCGAGCAGGTATTAAAGGAGATTTATTAAAAGATAAAAACGTTGTATTAATATTTGATAAAGCATCTACAAGAACAAGATGCGCTTTTGAAATGGGAGCTTCTCAAGAAGGAGCGTATGTAACATTTTTATCAAATTCTCAAATGGGTAAAAAAGAATCTGTAGAAGATACAGCTGAAGTTTTGGGAAGATACTACGATGGAATCGAATATAGAGGATTTAAACAATCTTTAATTCAAGATCTAGCAAAACACTCCGGAGTACCTGTTTGGAATGGCCTTACAGATGAGTTTCACCCCACCCAGATTCTCGCTGATCTTTTAACTATTCAAGAGCATATTTTCAAACCCTTTGAAGATATAAAAGTAGTCTTTGTTGGTGATGCTAGAAATAACATGGGAAACTCTTGGATGATCGCATGTGCTAAACTAGGAATGCACTTCGTTGGTTTAGCTCCAAAAAGTTTATGGCCAAATCCTAAACTTGTAAAAGAAATGCAAGCTTTAGCAAAAGAAACTGGAGGAAAAGTTGAGATTACTTCTGACATTGATAAAGGGGTAAAAGGCGCTGATGTAATCTATACTGATGTTTGGGTATCGATGGGAGAAGAAAGTAAATTCCCAGAGAGAATAAAACTTTTAAAACCATATCAAGTAAATTTAAAAATGCTTCATAAATCTAAAAATCCTCATGTTAGATTTATGCACTGTCTTCCTGCTTTTCATGATACAAAAACCGAAGTTGGCAAACAAATTTATAAAAAATTTGGAATAAAAGAGATGGAAGTTACTGACGAAGTTTTTAGATCTAGACACTCTATCGTATTCGATGAAGCTGAGAATAGACTACATACTATAAAAGCTGTAATGGTAGCAACAATTGGTAATGTTTAATAATTTTTGAAAGAGAAAGAGCGGAAAAATCCGCTCTTTTTTTTTCTTTAAATATCTTTATGAAAAGAGTCTTGGCTATCTATACAAAAAGCCGCGAAAATTCGGATGAGTCTATCATCTAGATTTTCTGGTTCATAAACAATAATAGACCAATCATCTTGTATATCTAAAACAAAATTTCTAGTTAAACGAGCTAAGGCATAAGTTTCGTTTTTTGGATCTGTAATAGTAACTCCTTTTCCATCCAAATCTATAAATGCAATTCCAACTACTTCTCTATTTTTATCAAATAATAAAAAACGAGCTTTTGCAGTAGTTAACACTTTTCCTTCTATCGCCCCTAAAAACTCATCGTTTACTCCAAAAACATCTATTTCAGCTGCCCAATCGTAGAGAGAACCTAATGAAAACATTCTTTTTATACCGGTTGCACACCAACCATCTTTATCAGATAAATCATAGTGATCACGCAGGCGGAATTGACTTTTTTTAACATTTCCTCTGTATGTATCTTCACTATCAATTTCAAAAAAAGATGAAAAAGAATAGTTTTTTTGTTGAATTGTGAAATGATATTTCTCATGAGATTTATATGAATCGGTTACAGGTGGTTTAGACTCTGTATCTACATCGATATTATTTGCATTCGCAAAACATAAAAAAGATATCATACATAAACATAATAACTTGAATTTCATGATATAAAACTCCTCTATTAAAACATTAGATTTTAAAAGATAACATTTTAATACATTGGATATTTTAAGCAACCTTATTTATAACTATTGAATAAAGATAACTTGGTGAAAGATCAGCTCCATTATCCCAAACAATAGTACCCAACTCCTTATTTACATAAACGGTTGCAAAATATTCTTTGTCTTTTAATTTAGAAAAAATACCTTTAAAAGGGACAATTTTAGTAATATCTACTTCTCCTTGAACATCATTTTCAAAACGCAAGAAAAGTTTATAATTTTCTATTACTTTAACTTCAACTACATCAAATAACATTTTTTACTCCAGAGGTGGGATTTTTTTTATAAGTTCCCAATCTTCAATTAAAGCTTATTGATAAAAAAAAATGATTACTACTTAAAAAGATTGCATCTTATACAAAAAAAAATATTTAAATAATCATCTAGTAATAATTGTTCCAGTTTTTCCATTTAAAGCTACAAGAGCATTCTCTAAAGAAGTTATAATAGATTTTTTCCCGCCTTTTTCCACAAATCTAATAGCCGCTTCAACTTTAGGTCCCATAGAACCTTTAGCAAATTGCCCTTCATCTAAATATTTTCTAGCCTCTTTAACGGTAATGTTCCCTAAAGCTTTTTGATCAGGTTTATGAAAATTGATATAAGCTTTTTCAACATCTGTAATAATCATTAATATATCAGCTTCAATAGTTTTTGCTAAAACAGCTGCTGTTTTATCCTTATCAATTACAGCTTCTACCCCAGTTAAAGTACCATCATCATTTTTTATAACTGGAATACCCCCTCCTCCACATGAGATAACAATCACTTTTTGATCGAAGAGAGTTTTTATGCTAAAAGCTTCGATTATTTCAAGAGGTTCAGGAGAAGGAACACATCTTCTGTATCCTTTTCCAATTTGTTCCATCATCGTCCAATTTTTCTCTGTTTTAAAATTCTCAGCCTCTTCTTTTGTATAGTAAGGACCAACAGGCTTTGATGGATTTTTAAAAGCCTCATCTTCTTTATCAACTAAAACTTGAGTTAAAATACTTGCAACTTTTATATCGTCTGATTGTTTTGTAATTTGATTAAAGGTAAGTCTTTGAATCATGTATCCAATAAATCCTTGAGTCTGGGCTCCACAAATATCGAGTGGCATTGGGGGAATAGTTTTTTTAGATATCTCATTTTGCAGAAGTATTGCTCCAACCTGGGGACCGTTTCCATGTGTTATAGAAATTAAATATCCCTCTTTTATTATATCTAAAAAGTGATGGGCTGTCTCTTTTACATGTTTTAGTTGATCTTGATCAGTTCCTTTTTCACCTGCTTGCAGAAGAGCATTGCCACCGAGTGCTATTAATATTTTATCTTTCATGTTTTTATCCTCTCTCTAATGCGCAAGTCATACAGTGAGCAGCGCCATAGCCACCTGTTAAGTTAGGTATGTTTATTGGATAAACATCTAGTCCCATTTTATAAACATCTTTTTTATGAGGGAAAAATTGTCCTTCATTTTTCAAAAATTCATAATCTGCTTTAATATGATCTAAGAGTTTTTCATAACGTTTTGGATCATCTTTAGCAGATCTTTTTACATTATCTATAACATTTTTAACGTTTCTTTCAGACTCAACTGCTAAAATATTTCCATCTTTTATACATAAAAAGTTAGAAGCGTAGCTCATCTGTTCTAAAGTTGTAATATTGATAACTTCAAATCCCTTAGATTTTATATAATCATACAAATTAGTTTCTTTTGGATCTTTTTTAAAAGAGCCTCCACCCTCGTTATGGAAAATCTCAACTCTAGCTTCTTTAATAAGCATCTCACAGCCAACTACAACTTTTGATGAAGCTACATTAAAATAGGTATCTAAATGCATATTGATCATAGGATCTGGCTTATCAGCTGGAACAAGAGGATGCATTGGTTGATGTACTACAGCTAACTCTTCAAATTCAAATTCCAATTTAAGCAATTGCTCTATAGCATCTCTGTTTGTTCTATCTCCTTGTCCAACGAGTGCAAATTTCCCCATTGGAATAAATTCTCCACCTTCAATAGTTCCTGGCTCTTCGATTTCATGATGCAAAGCAAGACCCATAACTTGTTCCCAGAAAAATTTAGTAACAATGGTCTCTCTTCTTCTTGCAGGTTTTGCTAGCCTACATAAAACTATTCCTCTATCTGTTACAAATTGTTGATCTCTCATAAAATATAAATTAGCGAGAGGTTGTCTTTTGGTGATATTTAATTGAACATTTCTAGTTCCTTTTTGAACAACAAAATTTAGAGATGGATTAATTATTAAAATATTAAAAAAATGGGCAGTATCTAGATATTTAATATTTTCTTCAAACTCTTCTTTAGCTCTAGCAATGGCCCCGGCGTCGCCAGTGTACTCCATAGTCTCTCTTGCTAAATTAATAAGCTCTCTTTTAACCATCGGAACTTTAGAAGCGGTGTGAAGAGTTGCTTGTTTTAATCTTATTACATCTACTCCAAATTCTGTTTTTAAAATAATCTCTAACATTTCATGTTCTCTTCTAGCTCCTGATCTTGAAAAAGCTCTTTCATAAAGTGAACTATAAGGAGACATGAGACCAAAAAACATCTCCATTCCAGGCCTGTGAATCACCACTTTCTTAAGAGAATTCCACTCAGCTCTTATTCTTCCATTCATTTTAATACCTTAAAATTTATATTTATCTTTAATTTTCTATATAAATAATTATTGGAAATATTGCTAGAATAAAACAGCTCTTTTATTTTTAAAAGAGCTGTTTTTTTTAAACTTTCTTAATAAAACTGTTTGTTTTTATGATTTTTCTTTATATTTTTTATTCTCATTATATGCCCAGAGATAAATAAGAATTGCAAAAACACTAAGAACAATCAAATCATAGGGTAGTTTGAAATAACCCAAAGGAGCTATTGGTAAAAAGTTATTAAACATCAAAGATGGATCTCCAAGATATGATATGATAACGATACCGAGAAGATAAGCAATAAGCCAAAGGTTTCTTTTGATCTCCCATTTTTTATTCACAAAAATAAAAGCTATGAAACCTGTAAGCATAAGCATTACACCAACGAGTGACCACGGCCAGGTTGCCCAATAAATCACAAAGGTAGCTAAAACAAAACCAATGATTGTAACTAAATTTACCATTGGTAATCTAAATGGTCTTTTTACATTTGGTTTTGTTTTTCTAAGTATTTTTACAGCTAACACAGCTGCCGCATATGGAACAACCCCTGTTACAGATGCAATTAAAGCAACTGATGCAAAATTTGGAATAGCAATCATAATAATACTTGTTAAAACAGAGGTAAAAATAAGTGATGCTATTGGAGTTCCATATTTTTTATTAACATTTGCCATGGGTTTCCAAAAAAGCTTATCTCTAGCCATAGCAAAAGGAAGTCTTGCTTGAATCAAAACCCAACTACCTCCAGCTCCAGCTGTTGCTATTATCGCACCAATAGTGGCAATAGCCGCTAGCCATGGAAGACCTATTCCAATTGCAACATCTGCAAATGGAGAGGTTAACTCTCCTATTCTTTTCCAGTCTCCCACATTAATACCAAGACCTTTCCAATCAATCATTCCAAGAAATACAAAAGCGAGTAGAGTGTAAACTAATAAAACAATAATAATAGTTAATATCATTGCCCAAGGAATCGTTTTAGCTGGATTTTTTACTTCTTCTGTTGGCATAACAATTGCTTCAAAACCTGTAAAAGCCCAGAAAAATAGAGCTACACCTAGAGTTACTCCTGTAAAACCAAATGGAATAAATGGTGTGAAATTATGTCCTTGAACAAAAGTAAGACCTACTAGGAAAAAAATAGCTAGTGGTATTAACTTACCAACTGTAGTAACAACGCTATAAAGCCCTCCCCATTTCACTCCAAAAACATTAATTAAAGTAAACGCCCATAGGGCTATAAGAGCAACTAGAATTCCTAATGGAGTTAAAGTGCCACCATGAGCAAGATTTGGAATATAAAACCCTAAATAGACAACAAAAATATCTATAACAGCTGCTGTTCCAATAAAGAGATATAAAAAATACCCCCATCCCATCAAAAATCCACCCATATTTCCAAGTGCTAATTTTGGAAGAGAGTAGGGACCTCCAGATATAGGAAAAGCAGAACCTAATTCAGCATATGCAATTCCTAAGAAAAAAGTAATTATCCCTGAAATAAGTATTGCTAAAATAAGTGCAGGGCCTGCGACCGCTGCCATAATAGCTGGCATTCCAAAAATTCCAGAGCCTAGTATTCCCCCGACGCCAATCGATAAAAGAGTAAAAAAACCTATCTCCTTTTTTAATCCACTTTTTGCCACAATTCTCTCCTACAATTTATATTTGTTAATAAACAAAATTGTAATTTAAATTTTTATAA
This sequence comes from Candidatus Anoxychlamydiales bacterium, assembly GCA_011065045.1. Classification (GTDB taxonomy): domain Bacteria; phylum Chlamydiota; class Chlamydiia; order Chlamydiales; family SM23-39; genus JAAKFX01. The sequence goes on along the minus strand of JAAKFN010000006.1, from coordinate 14,065 downwards.
AATTAAATATTTAATTTTTACTTAAGCAATCCAACCTTGAACGATTGGGAAAAATCTACCTTTTGAGAAAGCTTTCTTACTAACTCTTATACCAGGAGGACCTTGTCTTCTTTTATATTCAGCTCTATGAATTCTCTCTATTAACTCTTTTACAATAGTTTTATCGATTTTGTATTTTTCAACTATTTGATCAAGGTTTAGATGATCTTCAACATATCCATCTATTACTTTATCGACTATTGAATAAGGAGGCAGAGTATCTTGATCTTTTTGATCAGCTCTTAGCTCTGCTGAGGGAGCTTTTTTTATAGTGCTTTCGGGAATTATCTCTTTTTTTCTATTTATCCATTTAGCTAATTCATAGACTAAAGTTTTAGTTACATCATTTAAAACACCAAGACCTCCACACATATCACCGTAGAGAGTTACATATCCCATTGCCATTTCAGATTTGTTTCCGGTTGATAAAACTATATATTCTAATTTATTAGAAATAGCCATAAGAATCATAGCTCTAATTCTAGCTTGCAGGTTCTCTTCTGTCGTATCAAAAGATTTACCTTGAAAAACAGGGCTTAAAAGATCCAAATATTGTTGATACATATGATCAATTGGAATGTCCATTAGCTCAACTCTTAAGTTTGCAGCTAAAAGATTCGCATCTTCAAAAGAAGATACAGAAGAAAATCTAGATGGCATATTTAGAGCTAAAACATTGTGAGGTCCTAAAGCATCCGCAGCTATACATAAAACTAAAGCTGAATCGATACCACCAGAGAGTCCAATTAATGCTTTAGAAAGATGCAGTTTTCTAAAATAATCTTTTACTCCTAAAACAAGAGCGCTATAGAGGTCTTGCAAAGGATCTACTTGATAAGTAAATAAAGGCGCTTCTTTTTCAGTATCGATAAGCAAATGATCTTCTACAAACCCTTTAGCAACATTAACTAAAGCTCCTTCTTTATTAAAATACATGCTATGGCCATCAAATACTAATTGATCATTAGCGCCAACTTGATTACACATAACTTGAGGACAATTAAGGGTTTTTGAAGCTTTTGAAAAAACCTCTACTCTTAGATCTTTTTTTTGATAGCAATAAGGAGATGCTGCAATATTAATTAAAAGATCTGGTTTTAATTGTTTCATCTCTTCTACAGGATCTTTTTCATATTTTTTATAAACGTTTTCGCTATGAGACCAAACATCTTCACAAATTAAAACTCCAATTTTTTTTCCTTTAAAATCGAATACCTTTTGATCTGTACCTGCCTCAAAATATCTTTTTTCAACAAAAACATCGTAGGTTGGAAGAAGTGATTTATCTTTATATCCTAAAAGCTTTTTATCATAAATTACAGCAGCGGTATTAAAAAGTGGATTACCCTTTTTTTCTTTATTTCTTCTAATGGTTCCAACAACAATAAATAGGTCTTTTGAAGCCTCAATTATTTTATCAAGCTCGGTTTGCATTTGATCAATAAAATCATCGTATAGTAAAAGATCTTCAGGAGGATAGCCAGAGATTACGCTTTCAGGGAACACTACAATCTCAGCTTTTTCAAGTCTAGCCTTTTCAATTGCATTTAAAACCTTTTCAGTATTGTGTGATAGATTTCCAATTGTTGGGTTTAATTGAGAGGTATATATTAGCATTTATCAATATCCTTTTTTCTAAGATTAAATATTTAATTTTGATTTGACAAGGATAAACTTAAAAAACACTCTAAAAAAAGAAGATCTTTTTGATTCTTGAGCGTACTTTGGCTTTTATCAAAACTCTAAACTAAGATAATTCTTCCTTATTCATCGTCTTCTAACTCTTTTAAATAACTAATATTTAAAAGCTTATACTAATAATAATTTAAGTGTTCACTATTTAAAGCTGTTCACTATACAATGAACAGCAAGGAATAGTGAACAGCATGAAAGGCTCATTTTTGATTTCTTCAAACTCCTCAGAGATTGATCGAAATATTTTTGCTAATAAATCGTCACTGATTTTGCATTGGCTTTTGATTATCGGAATTGAAAAAGAGCAGTTTTCGATTAGAGAAGTAGCAAAAGAATGTAATTTAAGCTTGGGTCTTGTCCAAAGAGTTTTTAAAACATTAACATTAAAAGGTTATTTACATGTTGAAGGCCTAAGAACATCAAAAAAATTTAGATTTAAAAATCCTAAAATTTTATTAAAAAGTTGGCTAGATAATTATAATATAGTTGAAAAATGTAAAATGAGAACATATCGCAGTGCATTTCAAAATAAAGAGCAGATATTTCAAACTTTAATCAAAAATAATTTAGAAAAAAAAGTTAGTTTAGCCTTGCATAGTGCAGCGGAAGCTTATGGCTATAAAAATACAAATTTAAATACTATCGAATTATATCTTTTTCAACCTGATTTAAGATCAAAAATAGAAAAAAAATTATTGTTAGAACCCCAAGAAAAAGGATATGATATTTTATTAATTGAACCATATTACAAAAGCATACTTAATTCATTTTCTCAATCATGCAAATTATTAAAAAAATATAATTTATTATGTTCTCCAATCCTGCTTACTTATCTTGATCTTTATAATTTTCCTTTGAGAGGAAAAGAACAAGCCGAATTTATGGCTGAAAGAATTGAAAAACTCAAAAAAATTTATAAAATAAGAGATGAATAGCTTGTGAATTTTGCTTTAGAAAAAGAAGATAAAATGATTTCAACCTTTTTAAGTTCGATAGGACCTTGGAATGATCATGTTATAATAGGAGGAGGTTTTGCTCCAATTATTTATAAACTTTATCTATCTGATCTGAGCGCAGGAATACTTCCTGTGGGCACACGCGATCTTGATTCTTTAATTTCTCGTAAAATCCCTAATAGATCTTATAAAAAACTTTCAAAACATCTTATAGATTCAGGTTTTACTACAATTTTTAAAAGTCTTGAAATTCCTGCAACAGAAGCTTACGTAAAAAATATCGATGGTTTTGAATTAGAAGTTGAATTTCTAACTTCTAGTAATTTTCGTGGAGCAACGAATAAAAATATAGAGATAGCTGGTGTAGTTGCTCAGCCTTTGAGATATTTAGAATTAAGTCTTCAAAATTTTATTGAATTTTCCACACAATCAAATAAAAAAGGTTTAGTTGTATCCCCTGAAACATGGATATTTCATAAGGGCCTTACTTTTATAAAACGATTTAGTGATTCTAAAATATATAAAGATTTATATGGAATTTGGTATGTTGCAACTCAACTTGGTGAATTTTCTGATAAAGCTATTGTTAAAGTTAAGGATTTAGTAAAACAACACTCGAAATGGTTTAAAAAATTTCAAAAAAATATTTTCGAATGGACTCATAAAGCTACTCCTTTAGATTGGACAAGGTTAGAATCTCAAGATCCATATGGAAAGTTACATAAAGTTAATTTTATGTATCTTATGAAAAAATGGTTATAATTAATTTACATTCTATCTTCCGCTAAAAATTTCATATTTTTTTTTAAAATGGGCATGATAATGCTACCAAAAGAATATGCCCAAAACGAGCATTTTGTCACTTTTGAGCAGGCTAGCTTCATAGATAGCTGTATTTTAGCTACTTAAATTTTAAGAAATACTGCTATTTTGTCATTTTTGTTTTCTAAAAAACTTTTATAGCTCAAAAAATGATCAGAAAAAGGCTTTATTCAAATCATTTTTTGCACTCCCATTTTATAAAAATCTCAAAATGCCGAAGAAAAAGAATTTAATTTTTGAATTTTTTACTTCTATTTGGTATCCTTTGAAGCTAAATATTTTATGTTATTGAACATCAAAAGGTTTTATGAAACAACAAAGAGAACATTGGGGATCCAAGCTTGGATTTATAATGGCTACAGCAGGATCAGCAATTGGTCTTGGTAGTCTATGGCGCTTTCCATATATCGCTGGACAAAACGGTGGTGGTGCATTTGTATTATTATATTTATTTTTTACACTTATAATTGGAATACCTGCTTTTATAGGAGAGTTGATCATTGGTAGAGCTGCTCAAAAAGGAGCGATCGGAGCATATACTGAGCTATCGCATGGATCTACACATTGGAAATTACTCGGTTGGTTAAACCTATTAACCTCATTTATAATTTTATCATATTACTCTGTTGTATCTGGGTGGGGTATAAACTATGCCTTGATGTCACTTAGCAATTTTACAGCAGGAAGAACTCCTGAGCAAATCAAAGCTATTTTCAATACTGTATATATATCTGGAGATATAAATATATTTTGGTTATTTATTTTCATGCTTATGACAGCTGGAGTTGTATATGGAGGAATAAAAAAAGGTATTGAATATTGGTCTAAGATGTTAATGCCTGCTCTTTTTGCAATACTTATTGGACTTTTTATTTATTCAACAACTCTTCCAGGTTTTAAAGAAGCTGCTAAATTTATATTATATCCTGATTTTTCAAAGCTTAATGCAGGCTCTATACTATCTGCTCTAGGAATGGCTCTTTTCACTCTATCTGTTGGTCTTGGAATAATCTTGACATATGGTAGTTATATGAAATCGTCAGAAGACATTCCAAAAACTGGCTTAATAATTGGAGGGGTATCAGTTTCGGTATCCTTGCTTTCTGCTTTAATGATCTTTCCGATAGTTTTTACATTTGGATTTGAGCCTGAAGCGGGACCAGGACTAGTTTTTCAAACACTTCCTGTCCTATTTTCTAAACTTCCTGGAACCTTAGTTTTATCAACAATATTTTTTGTATTGTTTATTTTTGCAACTCTAACCTCTACTATCTCCATTTTAGAGGTTTTGGTATCTAACTTAATAGAGGTTTTTAATTGGTCTAGAAAGAAGGCTGTACTTATATCAAGCTTTGTAACTTTTATATTTGGAATTCCAACAGCACTCTCTGGATCTGGGAGTTTATTTAAAAACTGGAAAGCAATTTATAACAAAGATTTTTTTGCAACTCTCAATGATCTTACAGCTGATTGGCTAATGCCACTTTCTGCATTTTTCACAGTATTATTTATTAGTTTTGTAATGAAAAAATCCTTTTCTAAAGAGGAATTTACAAAAGGAACGACTATTCCCAAGCTCATGCATACCTGGTTCTTTTTAGTAAGATATGTAGCTCCCATTGCAATATTAATAATAATCTTGCAGCAAAGTGGAATTATTAATTTATCAAAATTATTTTAAGGATTTTATGGAAAAAGATTTAGCAATACATAGTGAAAATATATTACCAATCATTAAAAAATGGCTCTATTCCGAAAAAGATATTTTTATAAGAGAGCTTGTATCGAATAGCTCTGATGCTATATCCAAACTAAAAATAATTGATTCAAAAGCGAAAGATTTTAGAATAGACATCAAAATAGATAAAAAAGAAAACACCCTAACCATTATAGATAATGGTATGGGAATGAGTTTTGATGAAGTTGAAAAGTACATCTCTCAAATAGCTTTTTCAGGAGCAGAAGATTTTTTAAAGAAATATGAATCTGGAGATCAAAAAGATCAAATTATAGGTCATTTTGGACTTGGTTTTTACTCATCTTTTATGGTTAGTGAAAAAGTTCAAATAAAAACTCAATCTCATAATAAAAAAGAAGATAGCGTACTTTGGACATCTGATGGTTCCTCTAAATATACAATTGAAAAAACTGATAAAGTAAATAGAGGCTGCGAAATAAAGCTATTTATTGAAAAAGACAATCTAGATGCTTTAGATGAAGAAAAAGTTAAAACCATTCTCCTAAAATACTGCCAATTTTTTTCCTATCCAATCTATTTAAATGATAAGCACATAAACAACAAAGATCCTCTATGGTTGCAAAACCCATCTGATACTTCAGATAAAGAATATTTAGAATTTCATAAGGATCTCTATCCATTTGATCCAGATCCTATTTTTTGGATCCATTTAAATGTGGATTATCCATTTAATTTAAAAGGCATTTTATATTTCCCAAAAATCACAAGTAATTTTGATACAAACAAAAATTATGTAAAGCTTTTTTCAAATAGGGTTTTTGTATCTGAAAACGCTAAAGACATTCTACCAAAATTTTTAACGATGTTAAAAGGAGCTATAGATAGCCCAGATATCCCCCTAAATGTATCTAGAAGTTACTTGCAGGTAGATTCAAATATCAAAAAACTCTCAAATCATATCTCTAAAAAAATCCAAGATAAATTATCAAATCTCTATAAATTAGATAAAGATAAATTCATATCATATTGGCCTGATATTGAAGTTATTATTAAACTTGGAATTTTAGATGATGAAAAATTCTATGAAAAAGCCAAAGAATTCTTGATTTTTGAAAACCACAAAAAAGAATGGACAACAATCGAAGAATACATTGAAAGAAGTGATAAAAAGGACAAAATCTTTTATAGCTCAAAAGACAAATCCACCCACCTACTTGATCTCTATACTCAAAAAAACATAGAAGTTCTCTATTTAAACCAATACATAGATACAGCAATAATCAGCTATCTAGAGCAAAAACTAAACGTTAAATTCACAAGAATAGACTCCTCGATTGACAGCTCGATTTTAGATACCTCTAAAGACAAAAATGTCTTAGATAAAGAAGGCAGGTCTCTTAGCTCTAAAATATCTGATTTTTTTAAAGACTCAATTGAAGCTGATTTGGAAGTTGAATCTAAAAGCTTAAGCAGCAGCGATATATCATCTTTTATCATGGTAAATGAAGAAGAAAGAAGACTAAAAGATTATATGCAATTTACTCAAAACACAAACTTACCTTCCAAAAGTACCTTAGTTATAAACACTAACAACAAGCTAATAGATAAGATCTATTCTCTTCATCAAAATAAGCCCAAACTCGCAAAGAGCTTAGCTAAAGATGTTTATGACACTGCCCTTCTCTCTCAAAAAGAGCTAAAACCTGAGGATTTTTCAACTTATATCTCAAGATCGACTAAGAACTTAGAAGAACTCTTAGATTTGATAAAATAAAAAAAAGTCTTTACAAAGCCTGCTCTTATAAAAGTCATATAATTCTATACAACTACTTATAAACGTAGTAATAAAAATTTTATTACTAATAATAAATTATTTTAATTCCTCTATAGCTTTATTTTAATTGTAATTATTTGCTATTTTTATTATAATTATTAATTATAAAACGTAAATTATTATTAATAAAAACAAAATAAATATAATAAATATATGGCAGAAGCAAGCGCACCAATGCGAAGACAAATATGTGACACAATCTGGCACGGGGGTAACCCTGAGGCCATGGATTCAAATAGGGCGGATATTCTAACAAAATATGTGCAAAGTCAAATAATTGATAATAAAGAGTATCAAGATCTCGTAAAAAAAATAGATGGCGTTTCTGAGGAAATTGCCAAAAGCACTATGCCTTTTCTTATAAGAAATCCTAAATCAGGAAAGGTTTCTATTACATTTCCTCTAAAAGACAGAGTTCATAGTATTCTATTAACTCCAGAATTAAAAAAAGCAGTTAAAGACTTTTTCACTAATCCTAAAGAAGTAGAAGAAAAAGCTAAAGATTCTTCTGAAGAAGATAAAACGCCAAAGAAAAGCATCCATGAAAAACTGAAAGATTATAAAAATGCTCCCGATTCAGATTTAGAAGATGAAATACAAGAAGATACAGATCCGAGAGATTATTTCTCTAAAAATCGAACTGACCCTGATTCACAAGATGAAATGCCAGCAGATAAAGATCCGAGAGATTATTTCTCTAAAGATGGAACTGATCCGAGAAATTATTTTCGTAAAGATGATGGGGATGATTCCGATCCAGCACCAGCACCAGCTCCAGCACCAGCTCCATCAGCTCCGGCTCCATCAGCTCCCGCTCCGGCTCCAGCACCAGCTCCATCATTTGAAAAGATTCAATCCGATTTTGATGTCTATGTTGGACAACAACGAGAAAAAATTGCTGAGAGATTAGAAGAATTAGAAGCTCAAGAAGCTTATTTAGCAAGAAGAATTAAAAACTTTGAAGAGTATGCAAAAGAAAAAAATCAAAAATTCGCCAAATTTATTCAAGAATCACAAGGTTTTGTTAAAGAAACATACGCGAAATTTAAAAATGAAGACAGCCGATTACTCGCTTTAGAGAAAGAGCTTGAAGAAAAAAATGACTTATTAGCAAAAAGAGAAGCTGACTTTCAAGATGCAAATATGGATTCAAATGATTTGTTAGAAGAAGAAAGATTTCAAGTATTACAAATGAGAGAAGAGTTTGAAAAAAACGTTGCTCAATTTAATGAAGCATTAACAGCTAAAAAAGAAGAGTTAGATAAATCCACACAAGAACTAAAAGAGAGAGAAAAAGATTTAATAAAAGCAAGCAAAGAATCTATAGATTCAATTGAACAAAAAAGGTTTGAATTAGCAAATGCTAGAAAAGAACTTGAAAGAGTTGAAGAAGAACAGCAAAGAAAAAATGAAGAATTGTCAGCTAAAAAAGAAGCGTTAAATATAGCTACACAAGAACTAAAAGCGAAAAAAGATGAATTTAATAGCAAAGAAACTGCCCTTAAAAAACGAGAAAAAGATTTAATAGAAGCAGGAAACAAATCTATGGATTTAATTGAAAAATCAAGGTTTGGATTTGAGGAAAAAAGAATAGAACTTGAAAGAAGGAAAGACACTTTATCAGCTCGCAAAAAGTCTTTTATAGCAACATCAGACTTATTGAATGATTCAATTGAAAAAGAAAGGCTTGAATCAGCGAAAGCTCAAGAAGAACAGGGAATATTTCATGAAGAATTATCAGCTAAAAAAGAAGCGTTAAATATAGCGATACAAGAACTAAAAGAGAAAGATGAAGAATTAAAATATCAAAAAATTACACATGAAGAAGAAATGCTTCAATCCTATGAAGAAATAAACATGCAAAGAAAAGAGCTTGAAAAGCAATTTGAACAATTAGAAAAAGCAAGAAAAGAAATAAGAAGTAGTAGAGATCAATTAGCTGAAATTGGAGATAATTTAGGAATTTATTTTGAAGAAAAAAGAAAAACTCTTCAAGAACAACTTGAACATCTAGCTATTCAACAAGGTGAGCTTACAAGAGAAAAACAAGACTATAATATTGAAAAATTAAGAAAAGTTGCTGCTAAGCGTGGCATTATTATGACAGCAAGAAGAGAATAAAGTCTTATTATAACTTAAATTTTCCAACAAAATAAAAAACCATCTGATAATGAATATCAAATGGCTTTTTAATTATTAATTAATTTTGTCTTAAGAATTTGAAGAAACTTCTGTTTCAGCAGTTGGTTGGACATCTGTAATAGAAGCTTTTAACATTTCAATTTTAGCGCCGTCATAAGCTTTTATAATAACAGTATTATCGGTTACTTTATCAACAGTTCCGATCATTCCCATAGCAGTTACTTTATCACCTTTTTTTAAGGTATTTCTCATTTGTTGAGATTTTTTTCTTCTTTTTTGCTCTGGTCTTAGTAAAATAAAATAGAAAAACACTAAAGCAACACCTAGCATTATAAGAGTTTGCATATAGCTTCCTGATTTAGATGGTGCAGCATCTTCAGCAAAGAGAGCTATAGAAGGTAATAAAAAAGGTAATAGTAATAATTTTTTCATATATAATCCCTATTTAGTCTTGTTATGGCAATATTATTGCTGAAAATCAGATCAAAATCAAGTTCTTTTAAGAATCGCAATATTTTCTATATGAAAAGTGTGGGGAAATTGATCGATTGGATGTAAAATTTTTAATTGATAATTATTCTCAGCTAGAACTTTTATATTTTCTAGTTGCGTGTTTATATTGCAAGAGATGTAGATAATAGTTTCTGGATAAATTTTTAAAATATTATCTATTGCATCATCTGTAAGCCCTGATCTTGGAGGATCTACTATAACAATTTGAGGTTTTTCAAAATTTTCATTACTCAGTAGTGTAGCTAAAACTTTAGATACATCGCCATTTATCATTTCAAAATTTTTAATGTTGTTTAGGTTCATGTTCTCTTTTGCCATATTGCAAGCGTTTTCACTTAGCTCTATAGCTATTACTTTTTTTACAAACTTCGAGAGGATCATAGCTATTGTTCCAGTGCCGGAGTATAGATCTAAAGCTGTTTTATCTTTAATCTCTTGTTTATCTAAATAATTTATTGCAGTTGCATATAAAACCTCTGCCATATGAGTATTTGGTTGAAAAAATGAATTCGGGCCTATCTGAAAACTTAGCTTTATTTTTTTGCCAAGAGCATTAATATTTAGATCTTCTCGAATAAATTCATCGCCATAGAGTTTTTGTAGATTAAAAGTTGTTTTTACACCTTTTTTGGAGATTTGAGTATTTAAAAATATAGATATTTTTTTATCTGGATGAATAGATTTGAGTACATGATCAATAAAATCTTTTTTTTCTTCGTCGGTTAGAATATATGAATCAGAAGTTGTTAATATCACCATTTTATCTTGAGTGTTCTTCCCTCCTTTAACGGTAAGATTTTTTAAAAAACCATCTCCATTAAAATAGTTAAAAGCATCTACATCATATTTTTCCCACCAATTTTTAACCTCTATTAATACTTTTGAAAACCATATATCTGCTAAATGACATCTTTGAATATCTATAACAAATCTACCCCCTTTCATAATAAGGCCTAAAAACTTTGTTTTTTTTCTATTTTGAGAAAAAGAAAACTCCATTTTGTTGCGATATTCAAAAATATTTTTAGATTTTACTATCGGATGCACTTCAACATTTGTTTTATTAATAAAATCTTGAAAAGTATCTATTAAAAAAAATTGTTTCTGCTCTAGCTGAGATAAGTATTTTATATTTTGCCAAATGCAACCACCACAGATATCAAAATGTTTGCATTTAGGATTTTCTCTAAAGCTTGATGGTTTTAAAATTTCTAAAATTCTTCCTTTGATAATTCCTTTATGTTTCTTCTTATTTAGCTCTGCTAAAATAACATCTTTTACAACTGCATTAGTAATAACAATTTTATTTTTTTTCTCATCAAAAGCTATAGCCTTTCCTTTTTGAGAAAATTTCTCGATTGTTAATTCTTTAATAATAACTTTTTTTTCACTCATTTTTTCTTATATTTTGTGGGTATTTTATTAGAGATTTTACAGGAATAAAAAAAAAGAGAGAAGATGTTTTATTTATTTTCTCTCTTTTTATTAATAAAAAAATATTTGAATCTATCTTCTTTTTTTTCTTTTAGTAGATCTTTTAGCTACTCTTTTTGCTGGTTTTCTTGTTTTTTTCGTAGTTTTTCTTTTTGTAGTTTTTCTCTCATCAGAGACAGATTCTTTTCTAAAAGTTTTTGATACTTTAGCAAGTTTTATTGTGCAAGTTCTAACTCTTTGAGAAGCTGCTTTATTACCCTTGTCAGCTTTTTTTAAATCTTTTGCAATACACTCTAAATATTTGTGCATCGATTTTATCGTATCTTTTAAAACCATTTTAAAATTCTCCTAATTTTTTTTTTACTCTTTTAATATCTTGAATAATTTTTTTCGGAAATTTTATTCAAGACTTTTTTTAAATTTCTTAAAAAAAAATAAAAAAAACCCTTGAAAATATCATTTAGCTAATTTTTGAGAAAAGCAATTGACAGAAATTTTTTTTCGAACAATCATTAAAATTATAAAATATAATAAAATATGACTCACTTAAAAAAAACTATTTTTATATTTCTATTTCTTTTTTCAAAAGCATTTTCCATAGTGGTGGGCAATCCATCTGATCCAGGACTATATTTAGATGGCTTTTTTTCATCTAATGAAAAAGCAGCATCTTTTAGAGCGAGTTATCTTTATAACAACATATATAAACAAGAGTTTAAAAACAGTGTAAACACGCAAGCAACATCTGATGTGAAAATGGAAATTTTTGCATCAATTTTAACTTTTAATTTTTTTAATCGTATTGATTTATATGCAATTCTTGGAAAAGCAAACTATCAATTTACAGATGTCGACGACGCTCTTTTTTTTCAAGATGATAAATTTGCTTGGGGAGCTGGATTTAAGCTAATATTATTTAAAGGAAATAATATAGATTTTTCTTTTGACGGAAAATATTTTTCAACAAAACAAAGAACTAATTCTTTTGTTATTGAAAAGCAAATTTACGATTTAAATGGCCCTTTTAGACAGAGATTAGAAGAAGTTCAAGGATCTTTTGCAATATCTTACAAAACTCATTTTTTAATTCCATATGTTGGAGCTACTTTTTTATATACTTTAGATACCGAATTTTTTCCACATTCTAGAATTATTCCAAAGCCCTTAGTTCGTATTATAAGTAGGGGCGACACTGAGGCTATTTTTGAAACCCGTGATATGAAACCAAAAGATCTTTTTGGAGCTGTTTTAGGAATGTCAATAATAAACAAACATAAAAATACCACTTTAAATTTAGAGACTAGGCTAGTTGATCAAAATGCTTTTGCATTTGTAGGAACTCTTCGCTTTTAAATTTATCAAAATAAAAAAAATTTAGATTTATCTTTAAACAAATTCATTATAATATTTTTTACAATTTTTAAAATATCATTTAGGAGATAAATATGTCAGCACTAATAGCCACTACACTCTCAAAACAGACAGTAAAAAATATCTTATTATGGCCAACAAATAACTTTCCAAATAACGCTATAATGACAGCAGCTGGTTGTATCTCAATATTTGCTCTACCAAAAATATTTGATTCCTACTATAGCGTATTATTCACAAGTGTAGCTCTTGGAACTCTTCAATTATATCAAATGAACAATGAAGCTAAAAAAAGACTCGTTGATGCACCAAAAATAACTAAAATTAGAACTGAAATCAAAGATTTAGAAGGTTTTGAAAGGAACAATCCAATGATCATGAAAAAATATTTTAAACTTGGAAAAAAAACCATTGAACCTATGTTTAATCACTTTAATAAAGATGGATATTCAAAAATGAAAAAACTTGCTGAATATAGCAAAGTACAAATGGCTGCTCTTGCAACTATATGGGGGAAATATCCAAACTTTGATGATCCATCATCTAAAAAACGCTTTGAGGTATTTAAAAGCATCCTAAGTGATGAGGATATTAAATCAAAATTTGACGATATTGAATAACCAGATAAATTTGAAAACAAATAGATCTTTTCATGTATTATAATGTGGGTTTTTGATAAGATTTCTTTTTAATTTTCATTAATTTAACATAATAGGAGGCAATATATGTCAAGTTTTAGCAGTGAGATAACTAGATCTACTAACCCTTGTACTAGAGAAAATGCAACTACAATAATTAAGTTGGGTATCAACCCAATGATAACATGGGTAGTTTTAAGAGTTCTTTTGAATTGTTCTGAAAGTTTCTCATCAGAAATAGCCCTTCCGTTTTTTATAGGTAATGTGTTAAATCACGTATCTCCAGGTTTTCATGATAAACTTTTAGAAAAATTCAGTTTTCCAATGTTTTTTCATTCATCAGACTACAAAAAAAAGCTTCAAATAATGAAAGAAATTGACGAATTAGATGATTCTTTAAAAAGATCAAAAATGAAAAAATATCTAGAATTAGGAAAAAATGCTATAGAGCCGATGTTTAATTGCCTGAATCCTGAATATAGAAAATTGCAAGTATTAGCTGATCATTATAAAATCAATATTTTTGATCTTGCAAACATTTGGAATAAAAAGCCAATTTTTGATAATTGCACGGCCTATGAACGAGAAATGTTATTTAGCAAACTTTTAAGTGATGTTATGCTCACAGAATTTTGTACCAAAGATAATTAAAGAAAATGTATAAATTTGAATAATAAATAATAAGAGGTAATATATGTCGGCTTTTTCAAGCGTAATAAATAGATTTAACAGCATTTTTTCTATAGATAATACAAAAGCAATACTCAGTTGGCCAATAAATGAAAAAGCCCTGAATATTAAATATCCGGGGTTTTTTTTAATTATATAGAAAAAAAATAAGCTGGCAGCGACCTACTCTTGCATACTCTTGTGCATACTACCATCGGCGATGAAAGGCTTAACTTCTGAGTTCGAAAAGGTA
>JAAKFN010000059.1 GCA_011065045.1 Candidatus Anoxychlamydiales bacterium | reverse complement strand
TTTGTTCTTCAGATGCTCCTATTTGAAAAGAATTAGTTCTTTTACTCAATAAATTCATTAATAATGTAAATTCATTCATATTTTGCCACCTTTTAAAGATATAAAAAATTAGTTTCTTTTTGGATAGTTAATTTTCCTTCTTTAAACTGTTAATAAAGTTATAATTATCCCTTTTTATTTCTTTCTTTGAATTTCTAATAATTTGAGGATCAACAGGTTTAGTACCTGAAAATGTCCTTATTACATATTTTATTGTTCCATTATCATGTTTTACTCCTAAAACTTCGGATGTTTGAGCAATAATAAAGCATAAACAGTGTTTCTTATTTTCCTCATTATTATTAATTGAAATAAGTTGAACGTGCACGAAATCTCTTGGTGGAGTAATTAAATCTAAAAATAAATTATTTATATCATTTAGATCATTTTCATTGAGATCTATTCCCTCAATTTTTCTGGGTATCGGATTAGTTATACCTACTATGATCAATCCTCCATCTGTATTACCAAAAGCAGCTATCTTCTCACAAAATTCAATTTTTTTGACTCTTTTAATCTGAGGATCTGAGATATGTAAAAAACCCAATGTCTTTTTAAAATCCCATAATTTTGTTTCAAATTTTTTTTTCAATATCTTCCGAATGAAATTTGTCCAAAAAGGTCCATCATTAATCATTTCTCTCTCTTCTGTCATTTGGTCTAAATCGATGTCTAAATCTTCATAAATCAACTTAAAATTACCTTCTGTGAGGGGGATATTTAGGACAGTTGTTTGAGCATTCAGTTTTCTAATAAGGTGTACTGAACAAAGCTCTCTATCCTTAGCAAGAAATTCTCGAGAGTGTGTTGTAAAAAAAAAAGTGAATTGATTTGCTTTCTCAATAAAATATTCCCTTAATTTTCTTTCTAAACCAGGATGTAAATAAAGCTCAGGTTCTTGGATACATATTATGCGACTCTTATCATTTTCCATTAAGCAAGTAATAAAAAGAGCAACATTTAATATTCCAGCACCCATATTTTCATAAAGTAAACTTAAATCTAACCCTCTTTCTTTAAGGATTAAATTTGTTTTGTCATTGTTATCTAAATCTTGCTTTAATTCCTCTACTTCTTCAATGAAATACTGTAAATCATCATTAAATCTTTTTATCCAATCTCTCTCATTTTTAACAGTCTTTTTATGTAATAATTTTACAAGGTTACTACCGCTGGGTAGTATTTCTGTAATATTCACATTTATTGTATCCATGTTAGGATTGAATTCTCTATGTTCAGGAATGATAAAAATATTTTCAAAAAAACAGCTTATTAGCTTCTGAATAAGCGGTTTTATTAGATAATTGGAATCGACTAATTCATTTAGTTGATTTTTTAAAATTATTCTTGATAAAGAGGAACCACTTTTTAATAAAACACGATTAAAATAATCATCAAGTTTGTCACGGTTTTCTACAAGATTATTAATACTTATTATGTTTGATCTGAACGAATTTTGCTCACGTTCTAGTCTATAAATTAAGAATTCTTGATTTATGTTTAAAATTGAAATCTTATCGATACCTAAAGCATTGCTATCCTTGTAAAATCCTATTTGACACGAAAAGCCAAAAAAATAACCTTTAGACTTAAACCAATCAAATTTCTTCTCGTGATGCTTCCATTCATTAGGTGGAGGATAACCTAATTTACCTTCATTAAATCTAAAGGTATTTTCAAATACTTTGAGATTGAATAAAGAAAACAATAACTCCTTCCTAAATTTTTCAGAAAATTCGAACTCTAAAATAAAATACACCTCTTTGTTTTCATCACCATTATATATGAAATTTTTATTGAAAGATTTGTTGTTATAACAATCAATAAGTAATTGAAAGATTTTAAACAAATTAGATTTACCAGAGCTATTTTTACCAATTAAAATGTTATATTTCTTTAAATCTGTGAATTCTGTTTCTTTATAACTCAGAAAATTTTTGATCTTAATTTTCCTCAGAATTAACTCGATAGATATCACCTTATTTTTGACTATTAACTATAATTTTAGAATAAGTTTTGTCTTAAATAGTTATATGGACTTGAGTTATTTTAGATCTATTATTCCGAAGTTTAAGTTTCCTAAAATCCTTAAAACTTTAGAATAATTTTTGTAGAAGAAAATTGAAGATAACAATAAATCTATTCAAACCATAACCCTTTTTCCTTTAGTTTTTTTACTAAATTTGGTCGAATAAGTTCGCTTTTAGTTTTGATTATCTTAATCACATTCCTTCTTCCCCCACCTGACCCGTATATCTGATCATTTTCTAGAGAAGCATTAATAATTTTAATAACTTGATCTTGACTAAAGGTGTCTTTAAAATGTAATAAGATCCCTGAAGTTATTTCTGCATCCCTCCAATTATAACTATTAATAAACAGATTAAGTAAAACCTTAAGATGATTATTTTTAATGATTAAATCCTTCAAATAATCAATATCTAAATAAATTATAAATCTCTCATATAATTTAACATACCCTTTAATCTTTTTCGCATTGATATTTTTTATTAACAATTCTAGTAATGCTATTGTTTCATCTTTATCCTCTCTTAGGATTATAGAAAAGTGTAAAAAATCAAATAAAATTGCATTTTTCTCCACTTCTTCCCAATCTTCAATCAATATTAATTCTCCGTATATCAATTTAGTAATATTTTTTAGATCTATAAATGATAAGGTTACCACTAAATCACTGATTTTGCGTTTCCCATACTTTTTAATACTTTCTATATATTCTCTTAATCTATCATAACTTACAATCTCTTCTCTCTTCTTCTTCCCGTTAAATTCTTCTTTTCTATCTCTTTTCTTATATTCAACTAAGTAATTCTCTACATATTTAAGAAGATCTTTTTTCAATTTTTCACAACCCTTAGGACTATCGTTGTAAATTATAGTCCTTATGTGTTGAAGATCAAATGGAATATCTTTTTTATCTTGGCAAATTTGGATAACATACGTGTTTTCTTTTTCATGAGCTCTTCCTAATTCATAAAAAACATTTGGATTTTTACCAGTTAATTCTGCAATTATTATATTGGCTTCTTCAATACACATTAAAATATCATCTAAAATCGGGGTGGGTGTGAAGATATCATCAGCTCTTTTGATTGAGTACCCTTCTGACTCTAAAGGCGCTTTTATATATTTTTCATAAATTTGGGTAAGTTTGTCTTTAAAAGGCATCAAACTAAAGATACGTAATTTATGGTTATCTTCTCTGATTGCTTTTTCTGCAACATACATAATTCTCAGTTAATATAAAATTAATGAATTTCTTAAATTTTATTTAAAATAAAGACTTTTGGTATTTCTATGTTTCTATTTCTCAAAAATTGATTCAGTTAATCGAAACTGTTTCGATAGATTAATAATTCAACATACTCCAAAAAATTAATAAGATTGAAATCAGAAGTATTAAATTAAGGAAATTTAATTTTTACATTAAATTGAGTGAGAAACTGGAGAGAGATGAGTTTAACTAAATTATTAATAGAAGAAAAAGATAAAAGGAAATTTCGGGAATTTTTTCCTAAACCAGAATTTAAGAAAAAAGAAATAAACAGAGAAATATTAGCACCCCCAATAGCTGATAATAAACCACTTGTTGGAACGGCTTTTGATTATCTACTCCATTTTTTGATTAAATCTTCATATAAACACACTATAAGTAATAAATGGGTTTCTGAGAAATCACTACAACTTTTGAACAGATTAATAAAAAGAGAAAAAGATAAACAGAAAATTAGAAAATTGAAAAAACATTGCACTCAAGTTGAGAGCATAATTCTAAATGCTAAAAAGACTCATTCTGAATTTCTCTTAAATGGAAAAACTATCGATAGTCTATTAGAAACAACATTATTACTTGCTCAAGTAGATAATATTTATAGGGTTTATGAAAAGGAAAGAAGAATTAGTATTAATGTGGGGAACATAAATAAAAATGATATAAAAGATTTGGAAAGACTATTTTCAATATTAAAATTAGATGATTTTCAATTAAATAACGTCTGCTTCTTAAATCCATATTTCGGAAAAGCCACTAGCATAGTGGCAGATGCAGATTTAATTATTGGCGATACAATAATCGATATAAAAACAATAAAGAATTTAGAAATGAGACGAGACACTTTTAATCAATTAATTGGGTATTACATTCTATCTAGAATTGCTGGTATTAATGGAATTAAAAATAAAATCGAAATAAGAAAAATAGGGGTATATTTTTCAAGATATGCATATCTCCACATTTACAATATTGAAGATATTATTAGTGAAACTAAATTCCTTGAGTTTATAAAATGGTTTAAGAAATTAATACATCAGAATAAGAAATGATCTACACAAATTAATACCCTTGATGTTGATGAAGAAGATTCGATATATGTGCCAACTGATATAGATTGGATTTGAGCTACTGATCCTCCTACCTTCCGTGTGTGAGTCGCAGGCCTTCTATTACCAATAAAAAAAAAGAAAAATCTTTTAAAATTACTGTGATAAAAAGCCATGTTATATAATTTAACTGGTTCTTTTTAAAATTTAAAATCCATATTATTTGAATAATATTATATCATTAACTTAAACAAAATTTTTTTGAAAAAAACTTGTGAGAGATTTATTTCTTAAGCTTTATTATTAATATAAGGTTTAATTTATTCATATTTTTATATACTTTCACCTTATCTTATAATATGAATGACTCTTTTTCTGAATTTTACATGACTTTTATGGAAAATATGATGATGTACGAGTGTATGGATAATATTACCTATGAAGCTATCCAAAAAAATCATAAATCTATCTTTTTTGCACCAGCTGGTAAAGTAAATGAGGATTTTAAGGATCGTGCATATCACCACCCAAATATTGTTGAGAAATTAAATGAATATCGACATAGCAATTTTGTTCAATTCATTTATAATGAATTTGAAAATTATATTTATAATTGCATTAAAGCAGTTCTTATAAGTTCTCCAGGAAAAATGACTGATAAGAAAATTACAATTGGGGATCTTATAAAGTATGATTACGTTGCAGAAAGAGTTATAGAATTTAAGGTAGAAAATGTTGTAGAGAAATTATTAAGAGCCCCAATTAAATCAGTTTTAGAAGATATCGAAAAGGATTATAATATAAAACATAATTTAAGTAAAGAAGAACTTCAAAATTTAAGTAGATTTTCTGAAATCCGTAATTTATACGCTCACAGAAGAGGAATAATAGATAAAAAATTCATTAAAAATATGGGGAAAAAAAAATATCAAGAAGGGATTTTTTTGAAATTGGAATCAATAGAATTTCATGAGTACAATCAGCTTATTAGAATTATATCAACTAAATTTGATCAAGCCTTAGGTATTGCTTATCCTAATTTAATATAAAAAAGATTTTGATTTATTATTTTTTTAACACTATTAACATCAAATTTAGATTTTTATTATAGAGTGCTTCTTTAATATCAATTGTATTATAACTATATGTCAAATTTTTTTTATTCTGAGTTAATTTCATTCATTAATTCACTTATTAATAATAATTTCCTCGATTTTTTTCTTCAAATAAATAGTGGAAAGACTCCTAAATAAGTTTTATTGAGATTTAAATTGAATTTTAAAATTAAAAGAAAAGTAAAGAGTAATTCATTATGAAGTAAAATATATTGGAGAACCAGAGAAAGAAATTGCTACTAGACTTCACTTGACAAAAAAATTATCTTAAGGCTCCTTTGAAACAGAAACAAAATTTAAAAAAATAAAAAAAGTTAGCAAACTTCATTATGATTTAATTTGCAAATACAAATAAAATATTATGAAAAAAAGATTTCAGTATTCTTTCAATCTTTTTTAGTTCCACCTATATTATATTTTCCATCTTATTTATCTTATATATATATTGTATTGGTATTTTTTTCATATTTAATTTTTCCCCAAAGTAATTAGGTGAGTACCACTGCAGGAAACAACAATTATCGGGGAAAATGGGGAAGATGATATTTCCTAAGCATAACTTTATTGGTTTATTTTTTTATACTATCTTAGTATAAGATCTTAGGCGAAAAGAGTTAAAATTTGGATTTTCCATATTCATATTAAGAAAAATTAAAGAAATTTATTATAGCGTGTTAAAATGTCAGACGAGGATAATAAAAAACTGGTTTTCAAAAACCCTTTTTATATTTTAAAAGCATTAAATGAATACATTAAAGCTAAAGGATTAGTTATTAAATATAGCGACCTTATGGAAAAATCTGGAATAGTAAAAAAATCGAGCTTCGATAAAAGCTTGAGGGATTTAGTTACTCATGGACTTGTATATAAATGGGATAAAAAGAGGGATGAAAAAGAGGGATATAGTATCACAGCAGAAGGATTAAAATTATTGAATTCAATTAACTCTGAGGAAAAGATTGAAATTGGTGAAGCTCGATTTTTCCATGAAGATTTATTTGTAGATAATCCAGAAAAATTCCCTGTAAAGAGATTTTTGTTTTTTGTTATATTAGGGATATCACTTAGCCTACTTATGGGGATATATTTAGTATTTAATTGGGAGAACTTTCCTGAAATATTTAAGGGAAGTGTTGAGGGAAGTATAGGATTTCTCCTTTTTGTTTGGGTTATAGGTATTATCGCTATTATCACATTAATGTACAAGGAATATAAGGATTTTAAATATTCTTATGACCTACCAGAAGAATTTTTCACAAAAGTAAATTTTACAAAATTTTTTGGATCATCAATCGATCTTCTATCACTATGGTTGGATTATGAACAAAATTTGGCAGGAATATTTTTGGATAAAAGTGCTACACGAAATTTTCACACATTATTTAACTTAAACTGGATAGTAAGGTCTTTAATATGGATTTTCATTTCGATATATGCAATATTTATACTTGAATTCCTAATTTTGTTAATATTTATCTTAATTTGTTTGGAATTTGGGCTTATAGCGTTTATAACACAGAATTTCGAGAATGCTCATATAGAATATGAAGTAATGAAGAAAAAAATTAAAGATTTCATTGATAGGATGAAATTATTAACTAATACTGGAATCAGTAATCGAATTTTATCTAATAAGACTGAGAAAATAAAAGATTTGGATGAAATTGCTCACAGATATAATGTTTATAAAAATTCTATTAATTATAAATGTCTAAACTTCTGGAAGTATGAATTTTTAATGATAGGTTTTACGTTATTTATTTTAATAACAATTCATATCCCCCAAATAATTCATGTCAGGGTCATCGACCTCGAGGGATTATTTTTTCTATTTATAGTGTGCATAGTTCTATTATTTTCAACGGAACAAATTTCAAAGCATTTGGATGTATTAAAGGTGTTCCCTAGAAGGCAATTTAGATTCAAGCTTAATAAGGGCATTATTCAATTAAATAGAATTCAAGAAAGACTTATAAAGCAATATTTTGAGAATAATGCTTAAGAAATTCTCTACAGATTGGATGACGTTTACTAAAAGGAATTTTTTCTTCACCTATGTAATTATATTCTTCTATCTTTCCTGACATCAAGGAAAACGGAATAATTACATTTCTTACGTCAAACTTTTCCTTAATAGGATCTTTAGGCTCAAGATATTTTCTCTTTTTAACTTCTGAACTCATTATTTTAAAGTAATAGGTTTAGAATATTATTAAGTGGAACTAATTTAATGATAAATTTAGGAAAATTTACTTTTCTTTTTTCCTACTAAAATCTACAGGTTTTAAAATCGCTGCTAAATTAAACACGAGAATAATTGAAAAGAAAATGAATGTTTTAAGATGGGAGATGAAATAAGTTTGTTAACTTTGTAACAAAAAAATTTATAATTTCATTTAATTTAATGAAAAATGTGACAGAAATCAATAATGAATTGATTAAAAAGGCATTAGCTAAACGATTTTAAAATTTAACATGGAAATGAAAATAAAATGAAGCCCACAGTTCAAATACCTAAAAATAATTCAGATGAAAAGGAACAATTTGGTTCAAAAAGAAATTTGGTATTAATTGGATCAAATGGTTCAGGAAAAAGTAAATTGGGTGCTTGGATAGAAGAATACTCACCAAATTATGAAAGTTCGCAAAGCAAAATTATTCATCGTGTTTCTGCTCAGAGAGCTTTGGATATCCTACCATCTATTACAATGATGTCTTTAAATAGATCCAAAAATCTTCTTTTCTGGGGAGTAGAAGCTCCTCAAAGACCCAATGATATTGTCAGAAAGTTTCTAAATCGGTGGGGACAAAAACCAACAACTCATTTAATAAATGATATAAACCACGTTATGTCTGCTCTTTTTGCTGAACAGAGGAAACGAGATAATATTTACACAGAATCAGGTAAATTGAGAGCAGAGTATCAAGAAATATCACTTATGCCTCCGTTATCACTCATTGATGTGATGAAAGAAATAGTTATTGATATTTTTCCTTATATGTCATTAAATTTTATAGATGAAACGATTTCAGTAAATACTGAAGCAACAGACTCATATCTGGGCAGTGAGATGAGTGATGGTGAAAGAGTAGCTATATATTTGATCGGACAATGCTTACTTATTCCACAAGAATCTATAATTATAATAGATGAACCTGAAATTCATCTGCATAAATCTTTAATGTGTCGATTATGGAATAGAATTGAGGAAATTAAAGAAGATTGTTTATTTATTTATATTACGCATGATTTAGATTTTGCATCTAGTAGAAATAATGCTGATAAATTGTGGATAAAAAAATATATACACCCCAATAAATGGGAATGGGAATTCATCCCTCAATTTGAAGAAATACCCGAGAATTTAGTTTTAAAAATTATTGGTAATAGAAAGAATGTAATTTTCACTGAAGGAGATTTAAGTAGTTTAGATTCCAAAATTTATCAAAAAATCTATGATGATTATTTTATAGTTCCGGTTGGTGGATACCAAAACGTAATAAATTCTGTAAAGGGTATGAAAAACAACCCTTCTCTGCATTATCTCAATACTTATGGCATTATTGATAGAGATTTTAGAAAAGATGAAGAAATTAGATTGCTGGAAGAGTCAAATATCTATAGTCTTAACGTAGCTGAAATTGAAAATCTGTTGTGCACCGAAAAAGTAATAAGAATCATTTCGCAACATTTACATTTAGATCCTGATGAAGTTTTTCACGAGGTTAAAACATTTATATTGGAAGAATTGAAAAATAACTTCGATAGGCAAGTATCTAAATACACAGCTATTCGCATTCAATCCAAACTAAAATCATTTAATAAAAAGGTTATTGGAGAGGTAAATTTAAATAATGCATTTGATGAATTAATTTCAACTATCGCTATAACTGAAATTTATAATGAGAGTGCTTCAATTTTTCAATCTATTATTGATAATGCAGATTATGAAAAAGCTTTAAAATATTATAACGAGAAGAGTCTCTTAAAACGAATTTCGCCAAAATTTGGGCTAGCCCTCGGTGAATATGAAGAGTTAATAGTTAGATTATTATTTACTGATATAAAAAATGATCTAGTTAATGCATTCAAGGATTATTTACCAGAATTTTCTTAACAACTTACTTTTTTTCTCTAATTTCTACCTTATATATATAACGTATTGGTATTTTTTTCATATTTAATCTTATTTAATTGAATAAGATGTAATAGATAAACAAAATTCTCGAAAAGTTTTGACTGGATTTTCTCGTCTTCAAAGACATCATCATAAGAGCATGGTAGTTTATCTTTAATTGAATTGAAAAAATCCATCATCTTTTCTGTAAATTTT
>JAAKFN010000058.1 GCA_011065045.1 Candidatus Anoxychlamydiales bacterium | reverse complement strand
AAAACACTAACTTCGATGGAAGATCTATTTTATAATTAGAATAATTAAACCAGTTAAATAGATGAGTAAGCGGTGGATGAAATTTTTGATTACTATCTGGATTTTTTAATCTTCTTGCCTCTCTTCCTCTAAAAGCACCTAAAAAAGAAGCTATAATAGAGAGAAAAAAAGCTATTAAATACCTCTTGAACTTTTACTTGGTAATTTATTTTAGCTTTGAGATAAAAAAAAGAATGCAACATCGAATTGAATGCTTTTTATTTTATTTTTGCATTTTTAACTAGAAGCAAAAAAATCAAGCGGCTGTTTTTACCCACTTACCTTTGTCATCTTTATGGTATTGTTTTTTTACAGCAGCCCAAGCAACCCTGCAAGCTGATTCTTCTTGAGAAGTTCCAGCTCTTCTTTTATGTGGATCTGAATATTCTTCCCAAGCATTGTTAAATACTTTCACATAAATTTCTTGAGCATGTTTAGGCAGATGATTTTTAACACTATCTGGTAGATCTGAAATATCTCTATACGGCATAACTTACCTTAAAACTTTCGTTGAACTTTTCTTCAAATTAATATTTAATTGTTTATTTGGCAATGTGGATATCGAAAAAAATTAAAATTAAAGCTAAAAAAAAGGAAAACTAAATGAAAATTGTAGCGCTGAAAGAAGATAAAGAAGAAAAAAGAGCTGCGATAGTTCCTAAATTTGTACAAAAATTCAAAAGCCTTGGTTTTGATGTAGAGGTTGAGACTAATATTGGAGAAAGAATAGATATTTCAGATGAAGAGTATATTCAAGCTGGAGCTCAAATCAAAAAGAGAAAAGAGTTATTAAAAGACGCTGATATCATCATAAAAGTTAATAAACCAAATCCAAAAGATTTAGATCTTTTCAAACCAAAAGCAATCTACATATCTTTTTTAGATCCCTTTTTTGAAAAGGAACTAATCGATATTTTTTTAGAAAAAGATATTACAGCTTTATCTATGCATCTAATCGTTAGAACAACA
The DNA here is from genome assembly GCA_011065045.1 of Candidatus Anoxychlamydiales bacterium. Lineage (GTDB taxonomy): Bacteria > Chlamydiota > Chlamydiia > Chlamydiales > SM23-39 > JAAKFX01. Next base: position 9,242 of record JAAKFN010000058.1, on the reverse strand, counting down.
CTTGCTCAAAAAATGGATGCGCTAAGCTCTCAAGCAAATCTTGCGGGATACTCTGCAGTAATTTTCGGAGCTAAACATTTAAATAAAATTTTTCCAATGATGACAACACCAGCTGGGACTATCTCCCCTTCTAAAGTTTTTATAATAGGCGCTGGAGTTGCAGGTCTTCAAGCGATCGCTACTGCTAGAAGACTCGGCGCAAACGTTGAAGCATTTGATACAAGAGCGGAAACTGAAGAGCAGATAAAATCATTAGGTGCAAAATTTGTAAAAGCTGATATTGGAAAAACTAAGAGCACAAAAGCTGGATATGCAAAAGAATTAACAAAAGAGCAATTAAATATTCAAAGAGAAGCTATGAAAAAAGCGATCTCTACATCTGATATTGTTATAACAACCGCTCAAGTCTTTGGGAGAAAAGCCCCTGTAATTATCACGGAAGATATGATTAAAGATATCAAAACCCCTACTCTAATAATCGATATGGCAATAATAACTGGAGGAAACGTTGAAGGTTCTGAAAAAGACAAAGTAATAAAAAAAGGAAATGTCACAATTCTAGCACCATCTAATCTCACAAATGAAGTTGCTTTAGATGCATCGACTTTATACGCTTCTAATATTTTTAGCCTAATAGAGCATTTTTATGATAAGGAAACAAAGAATTTAAAATTTGATTTAAATGATGAAATTATAAAAACAGCAACTCTAACCCACGCAAAAAAATTAATAACACCTATTTTAACTAAAGGAAAATAACTATGGATCCACAAACTATAATTTTTTTAGCCTTTATATTTATCCTATCGATATTTTTAGGAATTGAGCTGATATCAAAAGTGCCCTCTCAGCTCCATACGCCGCTTATGAGCGGCTCTAACGCAATATCTGGAATAACAATAGTCGGAGCTTTAATTGCATGCGGAATGACCACTAACAAACTTTTAATAACGATTCTAGGAACTCTCGCTGTTACTTTTGCTATGGTAAATGTTGTTGGGGGATATTTAGTTACAAACAGAATGCTTAAAATGTTTAAAACGAAAGATAACAAAGGCGTGAAAAAATGATTTTAGATATTTCTATTAATTTTTCTTATCTTATATCTGCTATTTTTTTTGTATTTGGCCTAAAACTACTAGGCTCACCTTCTAGCGCACAAAAAGGAAATTTGATTTCAGCTATCGGAATGTTAATCGCCATATTAGCAACTCTCATCAGCAAACAAATTATAGATTACACTTGGATTATAGTAGGTGGCATAGCCGGCTCTTTAATAGGTGTAATTGCTGCAAAAAAAGTTTTAATGACATCGATGCCACAGATGGTGGCTCTCCTCAATGGATTTGGAGGTCTTGCATCACTGCTCGTTGGCTGGGCAATTTTTTATAACAATTTTCAAATAGATGGTTTTACAGCCTCTACCATCTTTTTATCAATTCTCATTGGAGGAGTAACATTTACGGGATCAATGATCGCTTATGCAAAACTCACATACAAGTTCATCTCAAAACCGATTCTATATTCTGGTCAAATGATCATAAACTCTATAGTTTTAATTGCTATAGTAGTAATGGGAGTAATTTTTTCTATATATCCAGCAACTTCATATGATTTTTTAATCTATATCATTATAGGATCTTTGATCTTAGGAATTTTAAGTGTTATCCCAATTGGCGGAGCTGATATGCCAGTTGTCATATCTTTATTAAACAGCTATTCAGGTCTCGCAGCTTGCGCTAGTGGTTTTGTTATAAAAAACAATGTTTTAATAGTGTCTGGAGCTCTCGTTGGAGCTAGCGGTATTGTCTTAACAACTATTATGTGCAAAGCCATGAACCGATCTATTACAAATGTATTGTTTAGTGGCTTTGGAGCTGTAAAAGCCAAAGCTAAAGAAGGAGAAAAAAAAGAAGCTAAATCACTATCAGCTAAAGATGCTTACTTTGTATTAGAAGCAGCCCAGTCTGTTGTAATAGTTCCAGGTTACGGCCTTGCAGTTGCTACTGCTCAACATGTTGTAAAAGAGCTCTCAGATCTTTTAGAAGAAAATGGAACTGATGTAAAATTTGCTATTCATCCAGTAGCTGGTAGAATGCCTGGTCATATGAATGTACTACTCGCTGAAGCTGACGTCTCATATGACAAATTAGTAGAGATGGATGATATCAATAGAACAATCGATACAGTTGATGTTTGTATGGTAATTGGTGCAAATGATGTTGTAAATACATCTGCTAGAGATGACAAAGACTCTCCAATTTTTGGTATGCCGATTATTGAAGTTGACAAAGCTAAAAATGTATTTATTTTAAAAAGATCGATGGCATCTGGTTTTGCTGGAATTGATAATCCCCTCTTCTATAAAGAAAATTCTTCTATGATTTTTGGTGATGCTAAAAAAACTATCTCTCAAATCGTTGAAGAGTTTTAGTTACCATGAAAAAATTGAATAGCTGCAATAGTTGTCCCTATTAAAAAGCTCATCGTCTTTACTGCCATAATAGTGTTATAAAAATTTTCAGGGTTAGGACATAAATGATCAGAAGTTATATCTGTCATATCTATACCTATAACTTTTAAGATATCCTTTGGCAATAGAGGACACTCTGATATATATACAAAGACAACCAATGACATAATAGTAGAAATTTTTAAAGCAGTACAAAAAGTTGATTTACTAAACTGATAAATTCCGCTTACTAAATCTGAAAATGATCCTCGTACTCTATAATTTTTTAATACTTCTCTTGAAAGTCTTTGATCATCATTAAAATATCTTGGTAATAATTTATTATTTACAGATATCACCAAATATCTTGTCATAGCAATCTCATATTTTTATTTAAAAAAAATGTCTCTATCCCAAGCAATAAAAATAAAATTATTTTCCTGCTTTTTCTAAATTACCTGGACCAAATCCCATTGGAAGCAGTTCATATAGAGGTTTTTCAATAATATTTTCAGCATCTATATCTGACATAATAACTAACATATCTGGATTAAACTCATAGAGAGCTTGTCTACAATTTCCACAAGGAGAACCCCCTCCGCCTCTAATTACAATGGCAACGGCTATAATATCAGAGTTTTTTTGTATTGACATTCCTCTATTCTCAGAAGATACAGCTTTTGCAATAGCTGATCTTTCTGCACAAATAGAATTCCCATAAGCAGCATTTTCAAAATTAGCAGCGCTATATATGTTACCATCTTTTGTTAAAATAGCAGCTCCTACATGAAACTCAGAATAGGGAGCGTAAGCAAAAGTTCTAGCTCTTTGAGCCTCTAGAATTAATTTTTCTTTAATTGAGTCATCTAAATTATCAGGAGTTAATTTTTTGTTATCTGGTAGATGAATATTAGAAATAGTCGTTTGAGTTTTCTCTGCCCATTGTTTTAGCATATTAAAAGACTTGGACGATAAATTATTATTTTGATTTTTTAAATAGTAAAAATCTTTATAAAATCCATCTATAACGGAGAACTTTTCAATCTTTTCATTATCCGTAAAACTATTTTCAATAATTTTTTTTAGATCATCGTAATCTACTTGTCTAGAAACTGGTGGATATTGATTTTCTGATAGTTGAGTTTCATTAATATTTTGTATTTCCATCTCTTGGATTTGAGGAGAAATAGCACTAGCAACTCGGAAAATATTTAAAATAAACAAAAACATTTTAGCCTCCTATAAAAAAATAGTGATATATATATCAAGTACTGGCTATTATAGATACTTAAACATATTTTAATCAAAAAGGTTTTTTTATATGGGTTCCATGTATATTTTTCCAATAGTTTGCTCTCTGATAGCAATTATCTTTGGTTGTTTTTTAGCATATTCAGTTTTATCAAATCCAAAAGGCACAGATAAAATGCAAAAAATATCTAAAGCTATACAAGAAGGAGCAAAAGCCTATTTAAATAGGCAGTACAAAATGATTACGTTAGTTGGTATATTTGTATTTTTATTACTTTCTTGGCAACTCGGTTTGCTAACAGGAATAGGATTTTTAATAGGATCTGTTCTTTCTGGAGCAACTGGCTACATTGGTATGAATGTTTCTGTTAGAGCAAATGTTAGAGTCGCTGAAGCTGCAAAAAAGGGTATTATGCCTGCATTAAATATTGCTTTTAAATCTGGTGCAATCACAGGAATGTTAGTTGTTGGATTAGCCCTATTGGGGCTCACTCTATACTACGTTATTCTAAAAGCAGTTGGTATTGATGAAAAATCCATTTTAGAAGCATTAATAGCGCTCAGTTTTGGAGCATCCTTAATTTCTATTTTCGCAAGACTAGGTGGAGGTATTTTCACAAAAGGAGCTGATGTTGGAGCTGATTTAGTTGGTAAAATTGAAGCTGGAATCCCTGAGGATGATCCAAGAAACCCTGCTGTTATAGCTGACAATGTTGGAGACAATGTTGGAGATTGCGCAGGAATGGCAGCTGACCTTTTCGAAACTTATCTAGTAACAATTGTTGGAACGATTCTTTTAGGATCAATATTTTTCAAAGATCCCGCTGTCTCTAGTAAAATGATGTTCTTTCCTTTAGCTATTGGAGCTGTAAGTATTTTAACATCAATAATTGGAACTTTTTTTGTGAAAATTGGCAAAAGCCAAAATATAATGGGAGCGTTATATAAAGGATTTATAACAACTGCTTTTTTATCTGTCATTGCTATAGGAATCGTAACGTATCTTTTATTTGGGTTTAAAAGTGAATATCATATAATTGATGAGATAACATTTTCAGGTCTCAATCTATTTTACTGCGCAATAACTGGACTTGTAGTCACAGGACTTTTAATGTGGCTTACTGAATATTACACTTCCACGAAATTTCATCCGGTAAAAAGTATTGCTCAAGCGTCCACTACAGGCCATGCAACAAACATCATTCAAGGATTAGCTGTTGGCATGAAATCTGCTGTCCTGCCGGTAATAGTCATATCTTTTGGCATTTTAATTTCATATTTAAATGCAGAACTTTATGGGGTTGCTGTTGCTGCAACTTCAATGTTATCTCTAGCTGGAATGATTGTAGCTTTAGATTCATATGGCCCTGTAACAGATAATGCTGGTGGTATTGCCCAGATGGCTGGTTTAGACAAAAATGTAAGAAAAATAACAGATGCTTTAGATGCTGTTGGAAATACTACAAAAGCTGTAACTAAAGGTTACGCTATTGCATCGGCAGGCTTTGGAGCTTTAGTGCTCTTCACTGCATTTATCGAAGATTTGAGTAAATATTTTCCAAACATAGAGAGTAAATTCTATCTGCAAGATCCCTACGTAATAATTGGCCTTTTCCTAGGTGGTATGCTTCCTTATCTTTTTGGATCTTTAGGAATGACATCTGTTGGAAAAGCAGCAGCTTCAATAGTAAATGAAGTAAGACGTCAATTTAAAGAAATCCCAGGTATTATGACAGGAAAAGAGCTCCCTGAATATGGAAGAGCAGTGGATCTTTTAACAAAAGCTGCTATCAAAGAGATGATTCTTCCATCTTTAATTCCAGTTCTTGCTCCTGTAATAGTATTTTTTACTATTTATTTTATTGTAGATATATCTTCTGCTTTTGTAACTATGGGATCACTTCTTTTAGGAACAGTAGTTACAGGTATTTTCATGGCTTTTTCAATGACTGGAGGAGGAGGCGCATGGGATAATGCAAAAAAATATATTGAAGATGGTAATTTAGGCGGTAAAGGCTCTGATGCACATAAAGCTGCTATCACAGGAGACACAGTAGGAGATCCTTACAAAGACACTGTAGGACCTGCTATTAATCCTATGATTAAGATTATAACAATAACATCGCTGCTGCTACTAGCTATTTTATCTAAGAACTTTCATGCGTCATAAAACAGAAAAAGCTACTAGTCTTTTTTCCTTAAATGGATAAAAAAAAACTCCCGAGTTTCTCGGGAGTTTTTTTTATTTAAATTTATCTGTGAAATATTATCTTAGAGATATTTGAAATTGATTTAGAAAACCAAACTTTGGTTTTCTAAATCATAACTTAAAGAAATTTATATCTTTTTGAACCTATGGATTGTTCCATTATAGTTCACTTTCATACTCTCAATTATATTCTCATTTTCCTCATCTAGATCAAAATTGATCTCAACAGGTTTTACCTTCAAAAAGAAATCTTTTTCAGTTGAAGGAAACATAGGTATTTGAGGATAGTATCCCCATTTTAGCATGAGCATTGATAGATGCCCTTGGTCTTTCATCTGAATTGAGCAAGTTGAACCATCATCAATATTTTGATACTTTCCAACAAATTTATATAACATCATAGGAACTATAATTGATTGTTGACGAAACTCTTTTAAGTACCATTTTTTATTTAAAATATTTTTTCCGATATCATAAATAAATGAACAAGAATTAGAGCAGACAACTACTCCTTTTTTTGTCTCAGGACAAAACCCAATAAAAAGCTGATGACCGCCTGTTGCTCCACCATGAAATACTATCTCTGGTTTATATTGGTAAGAGATATTCCACTCATTACCTACATCTAAATAGGGTAGATCTTGAGGATGCCTTGTTTTTATTGCATCTTGGAGTATTGGATAAACATCAGTTTTATAATGCCCTAGATTTGCTTCTATAAATCTTGCTAAATCTTTAGGAGTTGAATGTAAGCCCCCTGCTCCTTCGAAGAATTTAACAGTCCAATGAGGAACAATTCTATCTCTAATGTGAGCCGCTGCAAATCTGTTTTGCATATCATCTGTAAGATTTACTTTAGTGCTATCCATACCCATTGATTTTAGTAATCTCTCTGATACTAAATCTTCAAACTCTTGATTAGTTATTAAAGATAGAATATGACTAAGCACTACTATACCAACATTTGAATAACGATATTTAGTTCCTGGTTCATATGTTAATTTATAATTTGATAGATAATCATATACATATTCTACCGAGTATTCAGAAAATGGGTTGTACATATCACTCATAATAAAATTCTCTGGCATATAATCAAAACCAGATCTGTGGGTTGCTAGATGACCGAGTGTTATTTTTTTTCCTTTATATTCAGGAAGAGTTATATCTTTTGGAAGATACATATCTATTGTATCATCAAATTTTACATCACCATTTTTTACCATCTGAGTAAAGAGTAGTGATGTAAATATTTTAGAGATTGACCCTGTTTCAAAAACAGCATTTTCATCAATAGGAGTTGGATCATCTACAGACATCTGTCCATATTTAAAAAATTTAGTGCCTGATTCATCGATTAACCCAATAACCATTCCAGGAGTGTGCCCTTCATCTACACACTTTTTCATGATATCTTCTATTTCTACATCTGTCATAGCAAAGCTCAAAATTGGAGCTAAAAGACACGATAGAAAAATCTTTTTTAAAATATTCATAGTATACGCCCTACCTTTTGTTTCATTTAAAGATCAGAGATACTACAAATATTTCCTTAAAATAACAACAAAAGCTTTTGAAAACCGTAAAAATTTAGATCTTTAAAATGATGCAAAAAATAAAAAAACACATCTTTTTTTTAGAATTTTTTATTAAAAAAGATTATAGTAAAATTAAATTAAAAATTAAAAAATATAGGTGAAAAGTGTTCACTAAAAAATTTTGGATTATTATCTTTTTGATGTTTTTTCGAAATATCTCAATGGCAGGAACTGTAACTAGTAATGCAGACAGTGGCTCCGGCACTTTAAGGAGAGTATTAAACAATGCTTCTGGAGGCGAAATAATCATTTTTGATTTATCTAACAAAAACAGAACAATTACATTAAAAACCCACTTGCCAATTATAGATCAGGCTCTGAAAATCGATGGATCAAATCTAGGCGGAAAAGAAGTCATTATAGATGGCCAAAATTCTCATCCAGGATTTTTTGTTGAAAGTGGAAATCCAGTAACAATTCAAAATTTAACCCTTAATGATTGCGTATCAAAAGGTGGTCCGGGAGGAAACGCCTTTGACGGTGGTGGAGGTGGAATGGGAGCTGGAGGAGGTGTTTTTGTTAATGATGGAGCAAACGTAATTTTAACAAACATAACCTTTACTGTATGCAAAGCTAATGGTGGTAGAGGTGGCAGTGGAGTCGATACAGCTCTTATAGCAAATGGAGGTGGTGGTGGTCTCGGAGGAGCTGGTGCTGGTGACAAACATTTCGGTGCCCCTATTGAAGGTGGCGGAGGAGGAGGCTTATATACCAATGCAGATAAAAGAATAGGAGGCGGATCTGGAGGCAATGGACAAAATGCTGTTGGAGCTGGCCCTGACAATGGAGGAGCTTTTGGAGGCGGTGGTGGCACTAATGAAGTTAATGCACTAAACCATAAAGGAGGAAATGGTGGCTTTGCTGGAGGAGGAGGAGGAGCACAGCATGCTCAAGGCGGAAATGGCGGTACTGGAGGCGGAGGAGGAGGATCAACTACTAAGGCTGGGAATGGAGGAAAATTTCCTGGCACAACATCATTCGGAGGTGGAAATGGCGCTTTTGGTAAAGATGCTTTTGCAGGAGGAGGTGGAGGCGCTGGAGTTGGAGGAGCTATATTTGTGAGAGAAGGAGGAACTTTAACTTTTAATTCAGATATTGATAATAGTCAATCTGTCACAGCAGGAACTGGTGGAAAAGGCAAGAGTAGTGGGCAAAATGGTTCTGCAGATGGCGCTGCTATATATATTATGCAAAATACATCAATAACATTGAGTACAAGTGGGACAAAAGGAATTTCAGCTACAACCATTGACCAAGAAGGTGTTATAAGTGGCCAAGGAGGTGTTATAAAAAGTGGAACTGGAACTTATATTTTAACAGGCCCTAATAATTATACAGGCGCAACTCAAATTAACAATGGAACACTAATTGTAAATGGATCAATAAAATCTTCAACTGTAACTGTTGGAGCTTCCGGCACTTTAAGAGGAGCAGCTACCGTAGGACCTTTAACTGTGAGTGGAAAAGTAAAACCTGGAAATTCAATAGGGACAATACAAGTTATTGGGAATTATATTCAAAATCCCGGATCTACCTATCAAGTTGAAATAGAGCCAACCGGAGGATCATCAAAATTAGCTATAACAGGAACCGCGCAAATAAACAATCTATCTACTATTGAGGTTACTGCTTTATCTGGTGAATATGATATTGACCATCAATATACAGTTTTAAATGCAAATGGTGGTAGAACTGGACAATACTCAACTTTTACAATCACTAATCCCAATGA
>JAAKFN010000057.1 GCA_011065045.1 Candidatus Anoxychlamydiales bacterium | reverse complement strand
TTTGACAGGTAATCAAATTCGTTTTATTAGAACATGGCTTGGTTTAACTCAATCAGAATTTGGAAAATTATTTGGTGTTACTCATCCTGCTGTTGTTAAATGGGAAAAGAAAAGAAATAGTGTAGCTAAAATAAACCTTACTACTCAAAGAGATTTAAGATTGTGGATGCTTGATCAACTCTTAACTAGAGACGAAGATTTTCGTAAAGCTTTTAAAATAGTTCATAAAACTAAGTACGCTACTAAAATTAGTCTCATTAAGTTTGATGTTCCCATTGATTTAGTGGCAGTATAATTGAGGGGTAATTTTGTAAATGAAAAAAAAATCCTCTGCTATCTAATATTTAAGATTAAATGAAATCCCAACTAATCAAAATATGAAAAAAAAAGTTATAAAAGAGATAAAATTAAAAAAAGATTGGAAGTTCTACACAGGCATTGTTTGCTTGGGGCTCTCTTTTTTTCTGCCCCTTTTAGGCTTTGTAGTTCCTTTTTTAAAACTTCCGACTACTATCACTGTTGGAGTTATTACTTTTTTAACTATTGGAGGGCCTGAAGCGATGATTTTGGCAGGCAGTGTTCTTTTGGGTAAAGATGGCTTTCGCTACTACAGAAATAAAATATTTTTGTTATTTAAAAGAAAATCAAAGCCAAAACCCGTTTCTAAAATTCGGTATTATACTGGCCTTACAATAATGATTTCGAGTGTTATTCCATTATATCTTAATGCTTATTTCTCTGAGATTATGCCTCAACAAGAATATTCAAAAAATGCTATTTTAATATCTGCAGATTTAATATTTGTAATTAGCTTTTTTATATTAGGTGGAGAATTTTGGGAGAAATATAAAAAGCTATTTATCTGTGATGGAAATAATAATAAGACAAAAGAAAAAAATTAGATAAAGAGAAATTTTGAATTAAAACCAATTCTCAACTAATATAAATTCTTAAGTTATAATTTAGGGGATTTCATGAACTTTTTAAAAAGATTTATCTTGATAGTTTTGTTGATATTTACATCCAAAACAATAACGCTGAGTGCCATTGCTGTAAGTAAACTTGATCTAAACAATAAAGTAGTTCTCATTACGGGAGCTTCTAGAGGAATAGGTCTCGCTACTGCAAAATATTTAGCAAATAAAGGGTTTAGAGTTTATGGAACCGTTAGAGATACAAACTCATTAGATACATCAAAAATTAAAAATGTTCATTTTGAGATCTTAGATGTTACAGATCTTCAAAGCATCAAAAAAACTATACATAAAATAGTGATGAAAGAGGGTCGTATTGATGTTTTAATAAATAATGCAGGTTTCGCTCTTGGCGGAGCATTAGAAAACCTAACAATGGATGATATAAATAAGCAGATGGATGTGAATCTTTTTGGAGCAATCAGAATGTGCCAAGAAGTTCTGCCTCACATGAGAAGACAAAAAAGTGGTCATATCATTAATATAAGCTCAGAGCAGGGAGTTTATGGGCTTCCTTATGGAAGTATGTATTCAGCTTCTAAAGCTGCCTTAGAGGCTATGTCAGAGGCTCTCAGTATAGAATTACTTCCTTGGAGAATCGATGTATCAATTGTTGAACCAGGTCCTGTTTCAACTGACTTTTCTTTAAAAATGGGAACTAGAGAAATAGAGAATGATCCTTATAAAAAAATATGTGATTATATGGAGTCTTCTCATAAACAGAAAAACGATAGAGAAAAATTAGAGTCTCATTATCAATCAGCTGAGGATATAGCAAAATTTTTGTGTGATGTTATAGATGCTCAAGAGCCACAACTTAGATATCAAACAAATAGACTCTCAAAGGGTATAGTTTCAATGAAACTAAACGATGTTTCAGGTGAGGATTATTTAAGGAAAATGAAAACAATGATTGAAGATTTTCAAAAACGGTTAATTAAAAATTAAGAGTATGTCAGCTCAAGCTTCTTTGCTTCTTGTAAGTCTTGAACCTGCTTGACGAGCTGTGATACTAAGAATTATTAGAGCTAGATTAGTAATTGCAAAAGCTGAAGCATCTAACGGATGCATGCTTGGGCCGACTGCGCTATATGTTAATGATATAGATGCTGCAGCAAGACCAAAACCTCCTAGTACCTGGGAGACTCTTCCACAAGAATGATTTGAAATCATTGGTTTACTCCTTTTTTTTAAGCTTTCTTAAAATGTTTTGAACATTACTAGATAAATACAAAAAATCCCAGAATTTATTTAAGAAAATATAAATTAAAATAAACAATTTATGCTTGATGATAGATAGTTGAAAAAAAATTATTAATTATAAATTTGGCATTTATTAAAAAACTATTCTTCTGGTCTCATAATCGGAAAGAAAATCACATCTCTTATCGATTGAGAATTTGTAAAAAGCATAATCAAACGATCAATACCAATACCAAATCCTGCAGCAGGTGGCATCCCTTGACATATTGCTTCTATAAACTCTTCATCTAGTGGATGAGCTTCCTCATCACCAGCTAAACGTTTTTTTACTTGGTTGAGAAGTAACTCTCTTTGAATCTCAGGATCGTTAAGCTCAGAATACGCGTTTAATACTTCATGACCTGCTATAAAACTCTCAAATCTTTCTACTATATTTTTTTCTCTTTCCTTTGGGTCTCTGTGGAGTTTACAAAGAGGGGTCGTTTCAATTGGGTGATCAGTTATGTGATGAGGTTGAATTAATTTATCTTCTGCAAGCTCTTCAAATAGAAGAGCGATTAAATTACCACGAGTAGCATTTTTTAATTTATTTCTATCAACTGAAGTCTCAAGTAGTTTTTTGTGAAGCTCTTCATCTGTTAGAGATTCAATATCAACACCTCCGTATTCTTTGATCGCTTGTTTCATCGTAAGTCTTTTCCATGGAGCTTTTACATCTATTGTATGAGAGCCAAACTCAACTTTTGTAGAATCAAAAAGTTTTAGGGCGATAGTTTCATAGAGTTTTTCTGTAAATTTCATAAGATCATTATAATCCCAATACGAAGCATAGGCTTCTAACTCTGTAAATTCAGGATTATGAGTCTTGTCTAGGCCTTCGTTTCTAAAAACCTTACTCATTTCATAAACTCTATTAAAGCCACCGACTAGTAGCTTTTTTAGAGGTATCTCTAAAGAGATTCTAAGATACATATCTTGATGAAGAGCATTTATGTGAGTTTGAAAAGGCTTTGCTTCTGCTCCACCATAAACATTTTGCAAAACTGGAGTTTCAACTTCTAAAAAGTTAGCTTCATCTAAGTAGTTTCTTATAATTTTTATAATTTTAGATCTTTTGGTAAAAGTATCTATAACTTTTGGATCTGTTATTAAATCTAGCCATCTTTTTCTGTATTTCACACCAAGATCAGCAAGGCCTGAATGTTTATCAGGAAGTGGCAAAAGAGTCTTACAAAGAATTGTTACTTTTTTTGCAAAAATTGTAAGCTCACCTTTCTGTGTATGAAATAGATTTCCTTCAATTCCTATGATATCTCCAAGATCTAGTTTTTTTTCGATAAATTTTATGTGAGATTGTTTCTCTTTTGATTTTTCTACATCGTATCCATCTACTTTTGTTAGCTCTCTATTAATCAGTATTTGAATTTTTCCGCTCTCATCTTGAATTTGAGCAAAAGCATTTTTCCCCATTGCTCTAAATAAAACTAGTCTTCCTGCGAATTTAACTAGAGGTGTTTCTCCAGCTGCTGCATCATCGAAGTGACCTAAATCTTTTTTTGAATATTTTTCAAAAATCTCTTTTGCCATGTGAGATGGCTCAAACTTATGGGGATATGGATCGATTCCTAAATCTCTAATCTCTTTTAATTTTTTTGATCTATTTTGAAATTCTTCAATTGAATGATAGTCAGGAGTTTTTATATCCATTAGCTTAGTTTCCTATTTTAACTTTTATGAAAATTATATATAATAAGTCTCTTTATTTCAATTTAACTAAAATTTCAGTTTTAAATGAAAAACTTTTTTGTAAAAAAATCTAGTATGTCAGGTGAGATTATAGTTCCTTCTTCTAAATCTCAAACTATGAGAGCTATTTTATTTGCATCTTTATCAAAAGGTAGATCTAAAATAAAAAATTTTTTGAACTCAGAGGATACTTTAGCTTTTATTGAAGGGTGCAAGAAATTCAAAGCAAAAATTGAGATTAAAAAAAATAGTTTAGAAATTTTAGGAACGAATAGAAAAATTTTATTAAAAGATAACACTACTTTAGATGTAAAAAACTCAGGGATAGCCCTTCGTTTTTTAACATCTATTTATGCTTTATCTAATAAAAAAACAGTTATCACAGGCGATGAATCTATTAAAACAAATAGATCTATGAAACCTTTAATTGATTCGCTATCTTCTTTGGGAGTCCATATAAAATCTATACATAATACAGATTTTGCTCCTCTTGAGATAAAGGGACCGATAATTCCTAAAAACATAAAAATAAATGGAGAAGATTCACAGTATGTATCTTCGCTACTTATTGCTTTATCTCTTCTAAATACAAAAATGCAAATTGAAGTAGAAAATCCAAAAGAGAAGCCGTGGGTAAGTTTAACGCTCAGCTGGCTTAATAAAATGAATATAAAAGTTGAAAATCAAGATTTTAAAAAGTTTATTCTATATCCACCAAGTAAGTTTGATAGAAAAGCTTTTAGGGGATTTGAATACACAGTTCCTACAGATTTTTCTACTATTTTATTTCCAATAGCAGCTGCTTTGATTACCAAATCAAATATTTTAATAAAAAATGTGATTTTTGATGATTTTCAAAATGATCAAAAAACAATTGAAATTTTTAAAAAATTAAAAGCTAAGATCTATATCGATAAAGAAAATAATCAAATTAGAGTAGAGAAATCTGATCTACAAGGAAATTTAGAGATAGATGTTGATGATATTATAGATTCTATTCCAATTTTAGCAGTCCTTGGCTGCTATAATAAAGGGAAAATAACTCTAAAAAACGGACTTAATGCTCGAAAAAAAGAATCAGATCGAATTTTAGCAATAACTAGTGAGTTAAAAAAAATGAAAGCTAAAATTATAGAAAAAAAAGATGGTTTAGAAGTAGAAGGATCAAAACTAGAGGCTGCTAATCTAAACTCTTATAAAGATCATAGAATAGCAATGGCGCTAACTATCGCTGCTTTAGGAGTTGAAAAACCATCTATGATTGAAGATGTAGATTGTATTAACAAAACGTATAGAGCATTTAAAAAAGACTTTAAATCACTTGGGTGCGTAATTTTATGAATATAATCTTAATTGGCATGAAGCACTCTGGTAAATCTTCAGTTGGTAAAGCTCTATCCATTATGCTAGATAGAGAGTTTTTTGATATAGATGATATAATAAAAACTCTTTTTTATAAAAATTATCCAAAAAAGAAAATTTTTATTCAGATTTCTGAAATTTATAAATTTTTAAAAGAAGAAAAATTTAGAGTTTTCGAAAAAGAGGCTTTTTTTTCTATGAAAAATGTGAAAAATTCAGTGATATCAACAGCTGGAGGCTCTGTCTTAAATGGGAATAATTTTGAAGCTTTAAAAAGCTCAAAGATTATCATTTATCTCAAATCATCTATAGAGACATTGAAAAAAAGAATTTTTAAAAATAGAAAAAAATCAATATTTCAAGATGAGAGTTTTTTAGAAAAAACTTTTGAAATGAGAAAGGTTTTATATGAAAACTTAGCAGATATAACTACTCAAGTAGATAACAAAGATATTCAAGAGATTGCAATTGAGATAAAAAATAAAATTGATCAAAGAGAAACAAAAAAACTATATGTCTAATTCATTTGGTAAAATATTTAAAATTACAACCTTTGGAGAGTCTCATGGACCTCTAATAGGTGTAGTTATTGATGGGTGCCCATCTAATATTGAAATAACAGAGAATGAAATTAATTTTGAGCTTCAAAAAAGAAGACCTAATTTAAATGAGTTTGTTTCTAAAAGAAATGAAATCGATAGTGCTAAAATAGTATCCGGTGTTTTTAATGGTAAAACAACCGGAGCTCCTATTTGCATACTTATTGAAAATAAAGATGTAAAATCCAAAAACTACGATAAGATAAAGGTCCTTTTAAGACCTTCTCATGCAAACTATACATACCTTCAAAAATATAAGATTTTTGATCATAGAGGCGGCTCTAGAGCCTCTGCAAGAGAGACAGCTGCTAGAGTAGCAGCTGGCGCTGTTGCGAAAAAGATATTAAAAACTTTAGATATAAAAATATTTGCTTATGTCAAATCTATCGGAGAGATTATATCTGATGTAAAAATAGATGATCTTGAAAATATTTATAAAAGCAAAATATTTTGCCCAGATAAAATAGCTGAAAAAAAGATGATTGAAAAACTAAAAGATATTCAAAAAGAAGAAGACTCTATTGGAGGAGTTGTTGAATTTGTAATTTTAAATGTACCTCCATCTTTAGGAGAACCTATATACGACAAATTAAATGCGAAATTAGCTGCAGCTCTCATAAGTATTCCGGCTGCTATCGGTTTTGAGATAGGAGATGGATTTGTGGGGACAAAAAAAATGGGATCAAAAAGAAATGATCTATTTGCTTTTGAGAAGGGAAAAATTGTAACTAAAACAAATAATGAAGGGGGAATCCAAGCAGGCATTTCAAATGGTCAGCTAATTGTTGGAAGAGTTGCATTTAAGCCAACCCCTTCCATTGGAAAACCCCAAGAAACGATAGACATCTATGGAAATAAAAAAGTTTTAGAATTTCCTAACGATAAAAGATCTGATCCTTGCATCGCTATTAGAGCGGCTTCTGTAGTTGAGGCGATGTGCTCATTAGTGATGATCGATTCATATCTTTTAAATAGGGTAGCTACTTTGGATCCTTTGTTAAAATTGAATCCATTGTTAAAAAAAGATGAAACTAAAAAACATAAACTGAAAAAACCTTAAAATCTAATGCAAAAACTAAACGTTAATCTTAAAAACCAAAGTTATCCAATCTTTTATGAAAAGGATCTTTTAAAAACAAATTTTATAGTAGATTTTTGTGAAAAATTAGCGAGTAACTTCGTAATAATAACCCACTCAAATTTAGAAAATATCCTAGCAAAACCTCTTATCGATAAATTCAAAGAAAAAAAGATTAATGTAAAATTTTTAAGTTTTCCTCAAGGCGAAATAAATAAATCTAAAAAAACAAAAGATTTTTTAGAAAATCAAATGTTAAAAATGAATTTCACAAAAGATACTCTAATTATTGCTCTTGGAGGAGGAATTGTTATAGATATGGCAGGATTTGTTGCAGCAACTTATATGAGGGGAATCCCATATATAATTATTCCTACAACTCTTCTTGCTATGGTAGATGCTTCTGTTGGTGGTAAAACAGCTGTTAATTGTAGGTATGGAAAAAATCTAATTGGAGTTATTTATCACCCCAAAGCTGTATTTATAGATTTTGAGGTTTTAAAAACTCTAAGCTCTGATGAGATGAAAAATGGATATACAGAAATGCTAAAGCACTCTCTTATTTTGAAAAAAGAATCCTTTAAAGATCTTTTAGCAAGCCCAGAAATTACTCCAAAGCAAATAATAGATTCTTTAAAAATTAAAAAAAGAGTTATAGAAAAAGATGAAGATGAAACATCTTTTAGAAAAATTTTAAATTTTGGTCATACCGTTTCTCATGCAATAGAAGCTTCATTAGATTATAAAATTTCTCATGGAAAAGCTTTAGTTTTTGGTATTTTAATAGAGAGCTATCTCTCTTATAAAATGAATCTTTTATCTTTTGATGAATTTGAAAAAATTTTTGAATTTTTAAAATTAAAAAAATTGTTAAATAACTGCCCGAAAATTTCAAAAGATAGAATTATCGATTTTATAAAAAGAGACAAAAAAAATATTTTTGGTAAAACTAGGTTTACTTTGTTAAAAAATATCGGCAAATCAATAATTAATGTTGAAATTATTGAAATTCATATTGTAAAATCAATACTTTTTATATTGGGAGGCAATATATGTTAACGGCAGTAATTACAGGTCCAGATCTTTTCTCAGCTAAAAGACAGATTAAAAACGCAATTGGCGCAGAGGCCATAGAGCTTAGATTAGATTTTTTGGATTCAATTGATTTAGAAAAAATTACTAAACTACAAAAATACTGGGGAAAGACTATAATCTTCTCTTTAAGAAAAAAAGAAAATGGAGGTAAGTACCTTCAACCAGAGAAGAAAAGATATTTTGATTTAGCTAGACTCTTTTCTTTAAAACCGAACTTTTTCGATTTAGAGAACGATACTTCTTTAGAGTTCATTGAAAAAATGAAAAATTTATACCCAGATGTTAAAATTATATTCTCTTATCACAACTTTTTAAACACTCCTCCTAATTTAAATGAAGTTTATGAAAATTTAAAAAACCCCTTTGCTGATCTTTATAAAATTTCAACTTTTGCAAATAACTCAATTGATGCTTTAAGAGTTTTAGATTTTATCAAAGAAAAGCAAGATGGTAAATTAATAGCTATTCCAATGGGTGATAATGGTTCATTTGCCAGAATCTTATCAAAAATTTATGAAAATAAAATAACATATACCTATGTAGATAAAAAAAGCGCAGCAGGTCAGATAAGTATTAGTGATCTAGTAGATATATATAATTTTAAAAATATCAATGAAAATACTGAAGTTTATGCTCTTTTAGGTTATCCAGTAGATCAAAGCTTTTCTCATGTTTTTCATAACAATGAATTTTTAAAGGAAAATAAAAATGCAGTTTATATTAAAATTAATCTTCAAGGTCACGAGCTTCCAATTTTTTTCTCTTACGTTAAGAAGTTTCCATTTAAAGGCTTTAGCGTAACTATGCCCTTAAAAGAAAAAGTGATCTCTTTTATAGATGAGGATAAAGTTAACATTGGTGCAATAAACACGATCACCCTTAAAGATAAAAAGTTAGTAGGGTTCAATACTGATGGTATAGCTGCTTTAGATGCAGTAGAGAGAAAAATCAAAGTTAAAGATAAAAAAGTCTTGTTAATAGGAGCTGGCGGAGTTGCTAAAGCTATCGCTAATGAAGCTGTAAAAAGAAAAGCTAATTTAATCATTTTAAATAGAGATCAAACAAGAGCTTTTGATCTAGCATCAAAACTTCAATGTAGAGCATATGCATTAGATAAAATTGAAGATGTTTTAAAAGAAGGCTATGATGTAATCATTAATGCAACATCAGCGAGCCATCAAGAGATAAATCTAGTTCCTCCAGAGTATTTAATTCCTGGAACGATTGTTATGGATGTTGTCTCAAAACCAGTTGAAACTCTGTTTTTGAAGCATGCTCAAGATAGAGGATGTTTAATTATATATGGAATGGAGATGTTCATAAATCAAGCTAAAAGGCAATTTGTTTAAAATAATTTTTTTTAAACGATTTTAAAGATTATTTTTTGATAACCAATTTATTTTCAAGAATTTGATATTTCTGATATTTTTAAATTTTTTTTAATATATTTTATAACGATTTTTATAAAATTTATTGAGTTATAGTGTCTTTTTTAATATAATTAAATCTATATATTTAATAATTGTTCTATATTAATAACAAAAAAAGGAAAACAATATGTCAATATCAAGATCAAATGGATTAATATCAAATGAATTAATAATAAAAAATGGGTGCTTTATTGGGGCTCTCCATGAAAGAGAAGCTTTAGAAGCTTTAGAAGATTTAGAAGCATTAAGAGAAAAAGAAAATAGAAATGCTCTAATATCCGATTTTGGAGAATCTTTTTCTATACCTTCAGAATATTCATTAAACAAAAATAGAAATTTTGATCTATTTGAATGCGAAGTGACGGTACTTAATTCTTTTCCTGCAAATGGAGATAATAACATAATAAATCCAGATTTGCAGATGCCTTCAGATGATTTAAAAACAGAAATTAGAGATTTTTTTCAAGAAGCATTGGAAAATCTCGATAAGATGGATATTGACCACTTAAGTGGGTTACAAGAATTAACAGCTCTTATTTTAATATCTAAAGAACATTATGAAAAACATGAAGAATTTACCAAAGAGTTAATAGATAATTTATTTAAAAAAATAGTAGAAAAATTAGAAATAATTAAAAAGCCTTTGTATGAGGCGTTGTTGCATAAGTAATATTTGAGCAAGATTAGCCATTATCAATTACAGTTATGCAATATAACTAAGAGGAAGTCCTAACTGATTCATTTTGTTTAGGATCATGCATTTAATCTTACTT
>JAAKFN010000056.1 GCA_011065045.1 Candidatus Anoxychlamydiales bacterium | reverse complement strand
AATATATTTCACTATTATCGGGATATGTAAGTTTTAAAAGCTTTCCAAGAGGATCGTAAAGATATTGAACAGACTCAGAATTTGGAAATGTTATTTTAGAGATATTTCCAAAAATATCATATTCAAAAGATGTAGTTTTATCATCATCAATAACTTTTGTTCGATGTCCAATATTATCATATTCATATTCAACCTTTCTGCCATTAGGATATTTTTTTAAAATCAATCTGTTAAAATTGTCATATTCATAGGTGAGAGAGATTTCTCTAGGATCTGTTATCTGTATAATATGATCATTCTCAACATACTGATATGATTTTGTTGAAACTGCATAAGCAGGAATGAATGTTAAAAATAACAAGAAAGTTAATGACGCTATCAGTTTTTTAAACATAAGACTTCACTATTTAGTATAAAGTTCAGTCCATTCATAAGCAGTCGCTGGATAAATATTTTGATCGGGCGATGCTATAAAAATGCCTGAAATACATATTACATAATCAGAATACGTCGGTTTAATTGAGGGAATTCCTATCATTATTGGATTGCGCAATCCGGTTTTACAAGATAAAACTCCCCATGCATGTAAGTTACCTAAATTTTTTACTCTAATAACAATATATCTATTTTTAGTTTCATTCGAAATTTTATTTAACTCCTCTATTGTCAATTGAATAGGCTCTTTATTTGGTTCTTTAAACAATTGAGCAACTTGTTCTTGAGTTAAAATATATGTTTTAACTTCTATTTGTTTAGCGTAGTTTTTATTTGAAAACAAAAGTTTTTTTGTCAAGTCTGCTTTTAAGGCAAACGGAACTAATGCAATAGGAATTAAGACTATTAACAACCAGAATTTCATACCTCTCTCCGGATATAATTTTTTTATTAATCGAGTAAGCTCTTTTTATTTATTTTTATCAATAAAAAAAAACCAAAATTTAAAACTATTTAAATTGAAATTCGATTCATTTTTAAAAAATGCTAAAGAGCTTTAAATTTTAGTTGGTTAATACTTTGGAAGATTTAAAAAAATCTGTAAAAAATTACTCACAATTCTTATAAAATGAATGAATTTAAATTACTTATTTTCAATATACATTATACTATGAGAATAGCGGACGCGGTGGGTGCCAATTCGTACCATTTCGCTCATACCAGTTCGGATCAAGATCACTTTTAATAAAACTGTTCCGCTTTATCAAAGGCTCAGCTTTAAAATCAAGGAGTTAAAAGCGCTAGGGATGAGTAATGTAGAGATTGAGGCAAGCTGAATATCCATAAAACAACTGTTAGGAAAGGACTAAATTTTTACTACTCTACGATTTGAAAATGTTGGAAAACTGCTAAAAGTTCTGATGGTACATGATCAATTAAATCACCTTCTACTTTTGAATCAAAATGAACGAAATCAAAGCCCGGAACATGCTGTGTTTTATAAATCAATGGAAGATCTTTATATCCTTCAAATTGTAAGTGTCCTATGAAAGCTCTACGAGTAAAATTAGCAACACAATCGGCACATTTAAGAACAGGGTATTTATCATCAGATTCAACTTTTATTTTTTTTATTAATTTTCTTAAATCTAAACACTCTCTTCCATCGTTAAGAGTTCTAATATTTTGCATTTTTCTTTTTGATTTAGAATCCATATAGATGTTTTTTTTTGCTGCTCTACAATTTATCCAATAATTAAAAAAAGTTTTTATAAATGGGATAAGAGGCTCTGACTGTTTATCTATAATAATCTGTAATTTTCTGAAATCTACGCTTTTAAGATTATCTAATGATCCAAGATATTCCCTAACACTATTTTCTAACAACTCCAATAATATTAGAACTTTTGCCGTTTCTTGTGGGGACAATAACTTAAACTTTTCTACATAAGCTAAAATCGCTATTTTTGCAATTTCGGGTTGTTTTTTTATGCTCAATATAATGGACTGTATAAAATCTTCTTTAAAGTCTTGAAAAGTTTCTGTACTAATCAAATCTAATTTTACAATTACAGATAAAGCTTTTGCCTTCCACGAGATTAAATCTGTAATAATTTGAGAAGCTTTTTCTTCATTTATTTTACAACCTTTTTCAATTTTGGAATGATTGTTAAGCCACTTTTCTTTAGCTTTATTATTTAATAATACAGCTGAAAAAAGCTGTACTCTATATTTTTTAGAATTATTTCCTATATAAAATGATCCAGATTCATCAATTACAATAATCACGCTTATATCCTTTTTTTAAAATTACGGATTTAGCAAAATATTACTACCACTGCTAATTTTCGAAAAGACTATAAAGCACTAAACAAAAAAAAGTTACAATAAAATTTGGAAGAAAACTTCGGACGCGGAAGTATTCGAACTTTTCAAGCATACCAATGTCTATCAAAATAAGTGTTTTTTAGAGTAATTTTTAAATGAAATTAGAAAAATCGGAAGAAGAGGGATTCGCCCCCCCGGTACCCTTGCAGGTTCTTCTATTTTCAAGTCCGATTTAACACTAAAATTCTCAACAGCATCCAATCCAACATAAAACTTTATTTGATAAAATAATACCTTACTTTTCTGTTGAGAGCTGATAACTCATGCTCATTATGGCCTCTTAGTGTGCAAAATTTGCGCAAAAAAACACAAATAGAATATTCTTATTAACTCACCTTACACACGTAAATTTCGGGTAAAAATAAAATGTGAAAAATGCTTAAATATGCCCGATAGTTTCTTAAGCCTCTGGCCTCTTTCCAATAAAAGAATGATATTTAATTTGACAAATGAAAAAAAATCTTGATTTATTAATAAATTTTATTAAATACAAGCAATAGAAGGAGCAAAGTCTTTTTATGTTCAAAACGTTTAAATTAATAATATGTATTACCTGCTTTATTATAGTGATTTTGAGCTTAGTTTTTTTTATAAGTCGTATTTTATATGTTTTTGAAACTGAAGTAGAATGGTATGAAAAAGCTAGTCTAGTTATTTTATTAATTGCAGAAACTTTTATTATTGTTCATTCTGTAGGATATTTAATAGAAGTTTTAAGAGTCTTTTTTAAAGCTTCTTTCACAGATGATCAAAATAAAAAGCTTATCGTAAGTAAATTAGAATCGCCCCCATTTGTTGCAATATTAATCCCTGCTTATCATGAACCTCTTAATATTATTAAAAATACATTAATATGCTCAAAGGTTTTATCTTATCAAAATAAACATCTCTACCTTCTCGATGACACAAGATACGACCTGCCTGAAAGTAAAACAGAAGAGATGTACAAATATAAACAAGACTTAGAAAATCTTTGCAAAAAATATGAAGTTAACATTTTTCGACATACTTGGAGAGGAGCAAAAGCTGGAATATTAAATGATTTTATAGATTTTATAAAAAAAAGAGAAAAAAAAGAATCTTGTTGCATATATAATCAAAAACAGACAGCAATCGATCCCAAATATCTCGCAGTTCTTGATGTAGATCAAAATCCTTTTATAGATTTTTTAGAACCAATAATAAGCAAACTTGAAGAGGATTCCAAAATTGCATTTATACAAAGTCCACAATACTATACAAATTATCAAAAAAGTAGCGTTGCGAGCGCAGCTAATATTCAACAAGCGATTTTTTATGAATATATTTGTGAAGGCAAAGGTGTTTTAGGAGCCGTTTTATGTTGTGGAACAAATATTATTTATAGGACAACAGCATTGGACAGTATTGGTGGGTTTGATGAAACATCAGTAACAGAAGACGTTTCAACCTCTTTTGAGTTTCACATAAGAAAATGGAAATCTTTCTATTCCAATAAAGTTTCTGTATTTGGAATGGGTCCTGACAATTTATTTAGTTATTTCACTCAACAATATAGATGGGCTTTTGGCACTTTAAGTGTACTGAAAAAACTCATTGTAACTTTTTTCAAAAACCCAAAAGCTTTAAAATGGTTTTTATGGTGGGAATATCTTTTATCTAGTTCATTTTATCTAATTGGTATAGTTTTTATTGTTATCTCTATTTTCCCTGCAACATACCTTTTATTTGGTTTTCCAAATTATGTAGCTAGCGTTTCATTTACCTCTATAATTTTCATTCCCTACTTGGCGATTACATTAACGGCGTTTATGTTGAGTATTACAAGAAGAGGATATGCTCTAAAAAATGTTATTAAAGGACAGTGGCTTTTACTAGCAACTTTTCCAATTTATATAAAAGCTACAATAAATATCATTTTGAATCGAAAAGAAAAATTCAAAATCACAAGCAAAAAAGGTTCATTTACAATCCCATTATGGAAATTATGGCCTCAATTATTTTTCATTACTTTATTCTTTTTCGGAACCATATGGGGATTATGCCGTATTTATTTTGTTAGACAGCCAATAACTACATTATGTTTTAATACTTTTTGGTGTTTTTATAATTTTATAATTATTTTTTCTATTATATTTTTTAATTATATCCCAGAGAAAAATGGAAAATAATACCCCAACAAATCTTCAAAAGCTCATTAAACTACAACAAGAAGCTCTTGCAATATATGCTATTCATTTTAAAGCTTTTATTCAGCATTTACGTATTAAGAAAAAAGATAGTAAAAAAATAAACCAAATATTAGATGACCTTTTCAAAGAAAAGATGTTAATAATTAAAAAATTAAATAATATAAAAGAGAGAGAAAACAATGATTACCAATGAATATTTTGAGCAATATCTACAAACTATTCTTACTCTTGAAAAACAGATAGAAATAGAAATGCAAAAAATATCTTTGTTAGACAAAGAAAATTTAAAACTTTTTATTGAATTAAAACAAACATCCCTTAATCATCAAAAAAAAATAAACGAGATGCTCGATATTGTAAAATGAAAAAAATTTATATACTTTTTATCTTATTTTTTGCTACTAATTTGTATTCCCAATTAAATTTTGTTTCTACATATGATCAATGGAAAAGTAAAGAAAATCATTTTGTTGAATTTTTAGATGATAAAGATCAAGCAAGGGTTGTTTTTATTGGATCAAAAGTTTTTTCATCAGATGGCAAAGGGAAAAGACCAACAGTTTCTGAAGGGATGGCCTATGGTCTTTTATTATCTTATGCTAATGATGATCAACATCTTTTTGATAAGTTTTTAAGATATGTAATAGATGCATGCAATAAGTATGGTTGTGTAGTTTTCACTAAAGATAAGTGTTATCATAGATCATTTTTTTTGATGCCTTGGATGTTAGATTACAAATCAGAACCCTTTTATTATAAACCTCAAAAAGATTCTACAGATAGTTATTTTTCATCTGGATCTGCAACTGATGCAGACATTCAAATTGCTTGGGCTTTGAGTTTAGCAATGAAAAGAGTAGAAAAAGGAAAATGGAAAAATAATTATTTTAGAACTTTTTTTGGAAAAGCTGATTATAAAAACATCTTTTATCAAATGGTAAAAGAGATACGTCTTTATGATATTGATTGGGATAAGAAAATTATCTTACCTGGAAGCCAGTGGGGAGATGCTGGGAAAAATGTTTTTTTCGCAGGATATTTTACACCTCAAGCATTTGAGGCTTTAGATACAGCTCCAATTGTTTCTACGTCTAATGGTTTTGAAAAAGAAAAAAATTCAAAAGCATATTCTTTGGTTATTCAAAATAATTCCGCAAAAAAAATATTTGTTAATTTAGAACAGGATAATGCAAATATCCATCCAGATTTTTATTTGATTAAAACAGAAAATACTAATTTTTATTGGATTCCTCCTCTTTCAAAAACAAGGATATTATTTATCCCCAAAAACTCTTCATCAAATATTAATATAAAAATCGCTTTTAATAATAATTCTAAGATAAAAGCGGAATATACTCTTATAGCTAAAAATCAAAAATGGGATATTGTAAAAAAACAGTTTTTTACAAAGAGCGATATAACTATTCAAAATGATAGAGCTCTTATTACCATAAAAGATAAAACATTTTCAAAATTGCAATTTTCATTTTCTGAAGTGATGATAAATAGTGCTCAAGTTATAAAAAAATTTCAAGAAAAGCATAATACCGGATTGGTTCCAAACATTTTATATTTTGATGGAAAATATCCTTCAAAATGGGAAAAAGCATTTAGTTATGATGCGATTAGATACATTTTATGGACAACTCCATTTTTATCTAAAAATCCTCACATAAAAGGATATGCTCTTTTAAAAAATGTTTTAGATAACATGACAAAAAGCTTATTACCTTTCATTAAAAAATCCAAAAATGGATGGACTCTTCCCCCTGAAGGAATAAACGTTTTTACAAACGAAGCAAATAACGGATGGAAGCATGTTTCTCCTGCTTTAAATGCTCCTGTCTTTCTTTATGCTTATTATCAAAAAGATAAAGCATTAATGGAAAAGTTAGCTCCTAATATTGAAAATTACTCTATTGCAAACAAACAGCCCTCTATTTTTGATCCTCCAAATGATAGTAGCGCGTATTACGGAGCTTGTATGATTTTAATTATTCAAGCAATAATAGAAGAAAAGTTAGAGTAGTTTTTCTTTCATTTACTTTTTTTATTCTTTATATGTAAACATGCAAATAAAGAAGAAATTATGTTTAATTATTCAAAAAAAGCAAAAGTCTATTTTATTACTTACACATTGCTTTTTTTATTAGGAATCGTATCTTTTGTTTCTTTTTATTTTGGGCTGCATCAATGGGTAGTATATTATAAAGCAGAAAAGGCTTTTGCAAAGCATCAGTATCATCTAGCATTAAAATATTACTATAAATCCATTTCTGAAAAGGTGGATTTATGGTATGTAATTGATCATATATCTCAATCTTGTTTAGCTGTAAATGACTGTTCTTCTACAAAAAAGATTTTTGAAGATCTTATTCAAAAAAATCCTGATAGCATTTACATATTAACATCGAGCGCTGCTTTTTATTTAAACCTCTCTCGTTTTGATAGATCTATTCAATTATATAAAAGAGCTCTAGCTTTAAAGCCAAGAGATCATAAGATTTTAGAAGATCTAGCTCTTGCTTATAAATGGAATTCTCAATATTTACTAGCAATCAAAACCTATAAAAATCTTCTATCCTTAATGAAAAAACCTTCTCTAGATATTTATTTAGAAATAGGAGACTGTTACCTTCTTGATGAACAGTATTACAAAGCCTTAAAATATTATGACCTCGTATTAAAAGACAAACCTGATTCATTTGAAGCTAGAAAAAAGATTGCATTAGCATACAGCTGGACAGGACAAGAAGATAAAGGATTAATTTTATTAGAAGATCTACATAAAGAAAAGCCTGATGATCTACCTTTAGGGTTAGAAATTGCAAAGATCTATGTACAAGATCGTCGCTATCATGACGCTATTAAGATTTTAAACCATCTTCATCAATTAGGCCCTGGTAATAAAACAGTTCTTATTCAAATGGCGAATATACAGATTGCTTTAGGCCATATGCTAGAAGCTAAAAAAACCTGGGAAAATATCCTTAAATTAAATGGGAATAGACAAAATCATTTAAAACTTTACTATGCTGATGCTATGCAAAAATGGGGTGATTATTATAAGGCTGAAGAAATTTACAAAATGTATCAAAAGGCTAGTCCAGACAATGTAGGAATTAACATTAAACTAGTAGATCTTTACATTGAAATGGATCGTTTTATTGAAGCTGAAAATATTCTTTTAATACTTCTTAGCAACAAGAAAACAGCAGTACTTATTTATGAAAAATTAGCATTGATTGATTTTAAAAAAAGAGAATATAACGCCTCAATTTATTGGATAAATAAAGTTCTTTCGGAAGATTCAGTAAATTCTAGCGCAAGAGTATTAAAAGCCAAAAATTTAATTAAACTAAATCAATTTCAAAAAGCAGAAAATGAAATAAAAAATATGCCTCCATCTTTTTTGTTAAAAGAAGAAGGTTTATTAGAAGTTGGAAAACTCTATTTAGATATGAATAGAACTGAAATAGCAAAGTCTTACTTTTTAAAAGCACAAAAATTAGAACCTGATGATTTGCCTTTAAAAATTTATATTCAATTTCTTTTAAACAAAGAAGTGGATCAAACACTAGCCTATACACAAAACAATTTTACTTCTCTTGAACTTCAAAAATTAGCTGATTTAGCTTCATTATATAATTTTCATAAACAGTCAAACATCTTATATCAAAAATCGCTTCAAAAAGATCCTAAAAATTATCAAGCAACATTAGGATTAATTGTTACTTTCTCAGAGTTAGAAGAATATGATAAATCGCTTCAGTTACTTTTTGCTCTTTTAAAAGAGTTTCCAAATAACTATGAACTTCTAACACTTATTGCAAGAACTTATAATAATCAAAAAGATTATCAACTTGCGAGTCAATATTATCACAAATTAGAAAAACTCAATCCAGATGACTATCAAATTTTTCAAGAAGAAGCACAAATACTTTATTCTGAAAATAAACCCATTGAAGCAAAAAAACTCTACTATACAAAATTATCTCCAAAAGTTGATACTCTATTGCTTAAAGATTTGATAAAAGAAAATCTTTTATCAAAAATTTCAATATATCAAGATCTAATTATCTCAAATAATTCTATTTATCAATTATATGATCAAATTTACACAAACTATCATGAAGGAAAATATCCAATAAGTGAAAATGATGATAAAAAGCTTGAAAGAGTTTTATTAAAAAACAATGTTAACTTCCAACTTCAATGGCTTTTTTATTTAGAAAATGAAGCTAAATGGTTCATTTATCAAAAAAAATATTTCGAAGCTGAAAAATATCTTAAACAACTTGTTTTATTATATCCAAGTAATGAAATCGCCCTATTTGATTATGCTCAAATGCAATGCTCATTTGGACTATGTGATAAATCTAAAAAGCTTTATAAAGATCTTTTAGAAATCAATTCCTCAAATAATTTGGCTCAAATGGCATTAAAAGATAATGAAATAAAATCTCATATATATCTAAGAGCTCATCATAGGTATTTCAATGAAGCAGGAAGAGGAGATCTTGATCGAATAAAAAGAAATAGAACAGACTTAGATATTGGAGTTCCAATTAATTGTAGACATTGGTTAATTTTCACAGGGCATAGATGGAATGAAGAACCAACTTTTGAAAAGAACACTAAAATTCAAGATGCTGCCCAGTTAAGAGGCATTTCCTATCCAGCTTATGGGTATTCTTTAGAATACAAAGGTACTTTTTCAAAATATGTAAAAGCAAATGCAGAATTTACACAAAAGTTTTTTACAAAACGTTTTCGGAATACCAACACAGGTCTTATAAACTTTTGGTTTAATGTAAAAGACTATACAAAATTAGGTATAGGGTTTGATAAAGAAGATTATCTAGATAATATCTTTTCTTTAAGGCAAAAAGTTCAAACCAATACTTGGTGGATACAATCCAACTCTTTAATAAAAAGAAGATTAGAAGTAAAAGCCATGATAAAATTTTATGATTTGAATGATAACAACAATATAAAACATTATAAAATTGACTTAGCATTTCGCGCTACAAACGGTCCAAAGCTATTTCGCGTAGGTTATTATGCAGAATATAGACAAACAAAACAGTTAAATATTTTTGTATTTGATGGAGCAACCCTAATAAATATAATTCATCCTTATTGGACTCCAAATAATTACAATTCCTTTAGATTTAGTCTAGACTGGCATCATGATATTTCTACTTATCACTATTGCGGAAATCAGATGCATTTTTATAATTTAAAAATATCAGGAGGAACAGATTCAGAAGAAAATCCTACAATTTCTTTTGAAGGAGAATATCATCTTGAATTTTTCGATCATTGGACTCTTGGAATAAAAGGAATTATTCATAGATCTCTTTTATGGGATTCTGAGTCAATTAGAGCAGAATTAAAATATCAGTTTTAAATTAAAATTTTTATTTTATAAAAAAAAGAATAACGAACAATGCTTAAATATGCCCTATAATTATAGAACAAAACTGCATAAATACAGGTTCCAGCCCTCCCCAACAACCTTTCACGCAAGCAGCATACAGATAACCTATCTCTCCATAATAAATATCATGACAACATTTGGAACAACACCCTGCCAGCATTCTCGGAATGATCGAAACCATTAATAATGCTATTACAGATTAAAATTACTTATAACAATAATATATCTTTATATCAAAAACTTGCTCTATTAGATCAAGAGAACAAAGGTGCGGATTGATTGGGAAAACGGACGCGGATGCAACCAATTCGTACCATGTCGCACACATATGTGAAAATTTCAATCACAAAGTAGCAAAACATTAGTATTCCCTAGAAATAATGCCTTTTATTTCACCAACAATCCGAAAATCACTTGCAGCTATAAAAGGAGAA
>JAAKFN010000055.1 GCA_011065045.1 Candidatus Anoxychlamydiales bacterium | reverse complement strand
TCTGAAAATCATCTAATGAGTGAAAGAGTTTTCTTTTTTTGATAAGCTTTGAATCTAAAAATATTTTTTATTTTTTTACCAAAATATTCTCTAAAAAGAACTAAAGATATTGTAAAAAAATAGGAAAACCTTTTGAAAAGAGCTTTAAAAAATTATTGGTTTTTTTCTATTGCAGTAAGTGTAGCTTCTGTCTCTAACATATCTAAAAGATAGTATTGCAGAACTTTAAGTACATATTTTGGTGTATTATATACGCCTGCTGTAGTAAAAACAACTTCTAACGAAGTTTTGCTTTGGGCATTGAGTGCTATAAGAACATAAGTAAGCGGAATATCTTGCTCGGTTTTAGGAACAATCCATACATCAAATTGCTCGTTAAACAGTGTTACTTTTTCTGGGCTTTCTACAACATGAAAATACTGAGTTAAATCTTCTGGATCATCTTTAATTTGATCTAAATCATCTAATAGATTTAGTTCATGCAAAAGTGCCAAATCAACATTAACAATACCATCATGCGCTAAATCCGCAAGATTGGGCATATACTGTTCATATAACTTTTCTATTTCATTCGGGTTAAGCATGAATTAAAAGCCTCCATATAATTCTTCCCCTAAACATAGTTTAACTATTTATAATTACTAGTGTCAAGAATTGCTTTTTTTATTTTATTAAACCTCTGGTATCTTATTGGTTTTTAAAGGTTTTTACGTATAAAAAATAAAGAGTAAATCAATGTATATTGAATTAATAGCTTGTAATTAGAAAAAAAACGGATATACTAAAAGAGTTGCTCAGGAGATAGATAGATGATTAAAGCTTTTATTGTTTTTTGTTTTTTTGTCTCAACTCTATATTCAAAGCCTTTAGAATTAGATATTAAAGCAAGAAATGCAATCTTGATAAATGCTGATACCGGAGCTATTTTATTTGAAAAAGAAGCTTATAAAAAAGCCTATCCAGCTAGCTTAACTAAGGTATTTACTACTAGCTATATATTAGAGAATTATAAAGATAGATTATCTAAAACTATTAAAGCTTCGAAAGATGCATTAGATATTGTAGTTCCTGAAAAAAAAATAACATCCAATTACTCTTTAAAGCCTTATATATTAGAAACAGATGGAGTGAGTTTTGATATTGTTAAAGAAGAAGAACTTACACTTGAAACTCTTTTACATGGAATAATGCTAATATCTGCTTGTGATGCATCCAACGTTGCAGCAGAATTGGTTTCAGGGTCTGTTGAATCGTTTATGGATGAGTTAAATTCATATATCAAAAAAAAGGGAATAAAAGATACTTATCTTCAAAATCCTCACGGTCTTCATATGCCAAAGCAGCTCTCAACAGCATATGATATAGCTTCGATGACTAAACTAGCGATTAAAAACGAAGATTTTTTAAAAATTTTTACCTGTAAATTTTACATAAGACCCAAAACTAATAAACAAAATAAAAAAGAGATAGTTACAAATAATAAACTCTTAAAGCCAACAGAGCATTTTTATAAATATGCAATTGGAGCGAAAACAGGTTATCATGCTAAAGCTAAATATAATTTAATGAGTGTTGCAAAAAAAGATGAAAGGACTTTGATAGCAGTAGTTCTGGGATGCTCAAATTCAGATGTTAGATTTGAAGAGACAAAAAAGTTATTCAATGCTGCTTTTTTAGAAAAAAAAGAGAAAAAAGTAATTTTTGATAATAAAAAGATTTTCCAAGCAAAAATTTTAGGGAGCTCAAAAATTTTAAAATCAAAGTTAAGAAAAGACTTGATTTTAGATTATTATCCTTCAGAAGAGGGTTCTTTAAATGCTTTTGTTGTTTATGATGATCTTAAAGCTCCAATTAAAAAAGATCAGAAAGTTGCTATAATTGAGATAAAATCTAAAGATGGAAAATTAATAAAAAAAGAAAATATCTATGCTAATGAAAATGTTAGAAGAAATTTTTCCACATTTTTAAAACAGCTTTTTGTAAAGAGCTAAAAAGTTATCTAAACTCAAATTTTCAGCCCTAACATTTGCATCTATGTCTAACTCATCTAATATCTCTAGGATTTTGTCTTTAGAACTAAAAGTTTTTATCAAAGACAAAAGTTTTTTTCTTCTTTGTGAAAACGCTGTTTTTACAAAGTGAAAAAACTTTTCTATATCAATCTCTTTTTTTGTATTATCTAAAAAATTATCTTTTATCTTTAATTCTAAGATAACTGAATCAACTTTTGGTTTTGGAAAAAAACACCCTCTTGAAATATTTGTTAAAATCTTAACTTCAGCATAAAAATTTACAAAAAGAGAAAAATATCCGTATTGCTTAGAATCTTTTTTAGCTAAAAGTTTTTCTGCCATCTCCTTTTGTATTATTAAAATAATTTTTGAGAATAAAAAATGATGTTTTAGAAGTTTTGTAATTATGAAAGATGTTACGTGATATGGAACAGAGGATATGACCTTTATTTTTTTATTTAATTTTTTAAGAAGATCTAAATCAAACTTTAGAAAATTTTCGTTATAAACATCTAAGTTATCAATCTTTTCATCTTTTAAATTCTTAGCGAAAATATCGTCTAGTTCTACTGCAATAACTTTTTTAGCCTTTTTTATTATCTCAAAAGTGACAACTCCAGGTCCTGATCCTATCTCTAATACCACGTCGTCTTTTGAGATATCGGTAGCTTTTATAATTTTATCTAAAATGTTTTTGTCGATTAAAAAATTTTGAGAAAGAGTTTTTTTTGGTCTTATGTTCAGAGAAGATAAATAATCTATTAGATCTTTTGGTTTATATAGAGTTCTCATTCAAAAGTGAAAGGACAAAAATCTTTAGAGATAACTTTGTTTTCAACTAAATATTCTTTTTTCAATTTATTGAAAAAATTATTTCCAACTTGAAGTAGCTCTTTTTCAACTAATTTAGTTTTTAATTCATTAGAGATTTCATCAAAAGTTTTAGCTTCAATTTTTTCTAAGTCTTTTAAATAAAATATTCTAGATATTTGTTTGTTGTTTATTCTGCTCACTTGAGAAGAAATATCGCTAAAATTATTTTTCTCTAAATCTTTTAAAATATTTTTGTGAGACAGAGATAAATCTTTTGAGCTTGTCTTATATAAATTGGAAACATTGATAGAGCAGTTTTTATACTCTTTTTCTATTTCTTTTAAAGTGTCTTCTAGTTCTTTTGGATTTTGATTTTTCTCTTTTAGTAAAAGATGTACCTTATTTGCTGCTAAGTTAGCTATCTTATTGTCATCACACCTAACAGAAATAACATTATATGAATAAATTTCTTGCGATGGATTTTCTTTTATATATAACTGGAATGAGTTTTTTATTTTATTAGGAGTAACGTTTTGCTCTGCTTTGGACCTTACAAAATAATAGAGCATCCTGTGTATGATCATCTCTTCGGATAACATTTTTTGAGCTTCTTCTAATGTAAGATTTACCCTTTGTAGGTTCGCTATTATATTAGGGCCATATTTGTTTTCCATCTCTTCTGTTAACTCAGCATCTGAAATTGTAAATTCCCTTTTTTTTGCATCTAGTAAAACAAGCTCATTATTAATAACCTCATCTAATACTTGAGGCCAACCTGATTGATAAAATTGAAATCTAGCTGATTTAGAATCTATGAGATCTGTAAAAGATCTCTCAAATGCTATATCTAATTTCTTTTTAACATCTAATGCTGTAATTGCTCTATCTTCAACTTTTGCGAGTACTGTGTTGTTAACATTGATATTAGCATTCTGCTCCATAGGAGAGTTTCTAAAATCATTAGCATTTAAAATCGGTGCTATTGCTATAAGAGGTATAAAAAGTTTAATAAAAAATTTCATTGTTGTTTTTAGCTCTAATTTACTTCTATATATGTTAACAAAAGATATGATTTTATAAAAACAAAACAAATTCAACTAATTTCTTGAAGTTTCTTTTCTTGTTATAATGTTAATAATTAACTGTTTACAATGAAGTAATAGGGAAAGATGGATCAGTTTTTTATAAGAACGCAGGCGAAAAAACCATCATGAGAATTTTCTAAAGGAAAAGAAAAAAACTTATCTTCAATCTTCAGATCATATTTTTCTGTAAAATACTTTACTTGCTCTTCATTTTCCTCTGGGAATATAGAACAAGTAATATATACAATTTTTCCATCATTTTTTAAAAAATTATATGTTTTATCAAAAATTTCTCTTTGTGTAGCTTTTAAACTCTCTATTTCACTTAAGTTAAATCTCCATTTAAGATCAGGGTTTCTTCTTAAAGTACCAGAGCCTGAACAGGGGACATCCAAAATTATCCAATCCATTTTTCTATTTATCTTTTTCAAATCTTTTGTAGTCTTTATCTGAAAATTTTCAATTCCTGCTCTTTTAAATCTTTTTTTTGCCTCTAATAGAATGTAATCTCTGATGTCGTGAAGATAGATCTGCCCTGTTTTTTTCATTTTATGAGCTATAGCTAGAGTTTTACCACCTGATCCTGAACAATAATCTAAAACATGGTCTTTAGGTTTTGGGTTTATTAAATCAGCGACTATTTGTGATCCTTCATCTTGGATCTCAAAAAAACCTTTTTTGAACTCGTCAGTTGTAAAAAAGTTGATTTTTTTATTAAAAATTATTCCATAAGGAGATTTTGAGCATTTTTTGATGTCATATTTTTTATTTAAAATATCAAAAAGTTCATCTCTCTGTATTTTTAAAGAATTTGCTCTAATTGTAGTCGGCGCTACAGCATTTGAAGTTAAACAAAATTCTATTGCTTTTTCTAAAGTATAGGAACTTTTTATCTTTTCAAAATAATCTTTTGGAAAGCTAACTTTTATATGATCTGGGATTTTTTTATTATTAAGATATTTTTTGAAATCAAAGTCTTCTAAGATTTCTAATCTATCCTCGGGGGTAACTTGGTTTTTTTTACATAAAAAATCTATTAAACCATTCCATCTTACTAGTTTATATAAATCTTCGCAGATGCTTTTTCTATCTTTAGAACCGATGGCCTTATGGCTTTTAAAATAATTTCTTAAAAAAACATCCAATGGGAGCTTTTTTTTTGAAAACTCTTTTAAAATAGTCAATAAATGAAACTTTCTAAATGGTATTTTCATAAACAATTTAAATTAATCTCGAAAAAGATTATATCTTAGTTAAAGGATAATATATAGAAAAATTACAGGCCTAATGGAGGTTAGCTTATATGAGGGGCTTTAAAAAATTTATTGCTTTAGTAGGAAGGCTATTACTAAGCGCGATTTTTATTTTATCAGCGGTAAATAAAATATTTGATTGGCAAAAAACAGAAAGTGGACTTATTAATCTTTTTTGCGATTGGCAGTCTTATGTTCACTTTTCATCTTCTTTGACAAAACTCTTCACAGCTCTGATTTCTTGGACACCAGAGATTTTAATAGTTATTACTACTCTAGAGCTAATAGCTGCTCTTCTAATATTTTTCGGGATAAAAGAGAAGTTCGGAGCCTTTTTACTTTTAGTATTTTTTGTTCCTGCTACATTTTTGCTTCATCCGTTTTGGTTTTTAACAGGAGTTAACAAAACTTTTCAAATGGTTATGTTTATGAAAAACATAGCTCTTTTAGGCGCTCTTTTGCTTTTAATGGTCTTAGGCTCTAAAATAAAAGAGCCTATAAGTGTTGAAGCAATGGACCAACCGCCTAATGAATCAGAAGAAGAGTAGAGTATATTTAAATTTTAGCTTTTTTATATTAAGTTTTTTGATAGTTGCTTTTTCTCAGCCAGCCTGGATAGGTTATCTAGGTATATTGGCAAGCTCTTTGGGGTATTTTCTTTTTTGGTTCTCAATTTATCGAATAAAGAGCACAAAACTTAAAGTTCTTCTTGCTTTTGTCTGGTTTTTTTTCGTTCAAGCTATTTGGCTATCTTGGCTTACCTCAACAAAATATCAAGGAAAGCTTATTTTTTTAGCATATGCTTCTTTGCTTGTTTGGTTTGCTATAGAGTTTTCTATTGTTTCATATATTTTTCTGAAAAATAAAAAACTTGAGTTTAAGAAAATCTTTTTAGTAGCCTCTATTTGGACAATCCTTGAATGGTCTAAACTTTTTATAATGTGTGGGTTTCCGTTCAATCAAGTAGGACTAGCTCTAACAAATCACCATATATCAATGCAACTAGCTTCCATAATCGGGATATTTGGTCTTAGCTTTTATGTGATTTTTGTAAATCTAACAGCTTTAAAAGCTGTTATAGATAAATCTTTTAAAGTTGGAATTTTATGGGTGATTCTAGCTTTTTTTCCATATCTCTATGGCTATTTTCATGAAAAGGTCTATGAAAAAAAATTCGAGCTTTCTAATAAATTAAATGTCTGCTTAGTGCAAACAGCCCTTCTTCCAGAAGAAAAAGTTTTAACGAAAGATTATTTTGATCATTTTATCTCTCCCATGTATCAATGGCAAAGAATTATAAATTTTATAAATAAAAAAAATGTAGATGATTTAGATCTAATAGTTCTTCCAGAAGCAGCTTTGCCTTTTGGCGCAAATGATCATTTCTATCCCTTTGAAAAAGTAGAGATTCTTTTTTCTCAAAAATTTGGAGAAGAGGTTTTATCTAAACTACCTATTTTAAAAGAGCCATTTGCAAGGCAATATAAAGATGATTGGTATGTATCTAATAATTACTTCGCAAAAGCTCTTTCTAATATCTATCAATCTGAAATAGCAATAGGTTTTGATGATTTTGATCAAAAAGCAGATAAAAGCTACAACGCAGCTTTCTATTTTAGTCCCAAATTAGATACTTACAAAAGATATGAAAAACAAGTTTTAGTTCCTATGGGTGAATATATCCCATTTTCATTTTTAGCTAAAATGGCTCTACAAAAATATGGAATAGCTTCTTCTTTTACTCAAGGCTCAGAGTCAAAGATATTTTCGGATAAAAATTACTCTTTTTCAATTTGCTATGAAGAGCTCTATCCTAACATCATGCGAAAAGCTAAAAATAAAGGTGCTAAATGTTTTGTTAACTTAACAAATGATGCTTACTTTCCTAAATCTAGGCTTTTTAGGCAGCATTTCGAGCATGCAAAAATTAGAGCTGTAGAAAATGGCATTCCCTTAATTAGAGCTTGTAATACAGGAGTTACTGCGGTTATTGACTCTTTTGGAAGGGTAGTAGACGCTATTTATAAAGAAGATGAAGCAAGGGCTCTTTTTGTGAGAGCTCCTCTTTTTTCATATAAAACTATTTATTCTCTTTTTGGGGATTATTTAGTAATTTTCTTTAGTTTTGCTGTTATTGTTTCTTATTACATAAAGCGTAAAATGCGTGTTTAATAATATATAATATTTTAGGTATTTCGAGTTTTAAATATTTGCAAACCAAAACATTTTTTTGATTTGGAAAAGTCAAATTGTTCTTGCTCTTAAATTTTTGGTTTATTATTTTATTTACAAATGAATTACCCCTTTTTGAGATCAGGAGAAAAATTTGCTCTTCCAAGAGACTTTCCAAAACACTATCCAAAATGATATTACTGTTTCTGGAATAGGACTTTTTACAGGTGAAAAAGTAAAAATAACTATCCATCCAGCTATAGCCAATCACGGTATTGTTTTTAAAAGAGTGGATCTTTTGGATAAACCAATTTTAAAAGCTGATTTGAATTTAGTAAGAGAAGCTAATAGAAGAACTTTAATTGGAGAGGGTAAAAGCTCTGTTCAAACTGTTGAGCATATTCTGTCAGCTTTTGCAGCTTACAATATTGATAATGCTTTAATTGAAATAGATGGATCAGAAGTTCCTGTTTTTGATGGAAGCTCAAAAACTTTTGCAGATTTAATAGAAGAAGCCAAAGTTCAAAAGCTCGATCAAAAAGCAAAAGTTTTATCTCTTAAAGAGCCTGTATATTTTAGTGAAAATGATATACATCTAATAGCGTTACCTTCAGATGAATATAAGATTAGTTTTACTCTGCATCATCCCTCTAGTGAATTTTTAAGATCTCAATATTTTTCATATACAGTTGATGAAAAAACATATAAAACTGAGATAGCACCTTCTAGAACTTTCTCCATTTACGAAGAGATTAAGCCACTTTTAGATAAAAATTTAATTAAAGGTGGAAGTTTAAAAAACGCTGTTGTTATAAAAGATAATAAAGTGATGAATGAAGATGGTGTTAGATATGATAATGAAATGGTTAGACATAAAATTTTAGATTTGATGGGAGATTTATCACTCATTGGAAATAGATTTTTAGCTCATATAATTGCAATTAGATCAGGACATTTATCAAATATAAAATTTGCAAAAAAATTACTTGCTTATCTTCAGGGAGGTGAGGCGTAATGAATAACAAAACTGTTATAGATCATAGAGAAATAGCTAAAATTTTGCCTCATAGATATCCTTTTTTACTCGTTGATAGAATTGTCCATATCGATCTTGAAAATAATGAAATTATCGGTCAAAAAAATGTAACGAGTAATGAAGGGTTTTTTCAAGGGCACTTTCCAAATGTTCCAATTATGCCAGGTGTATTAGTAATTGAAGCAATGGCACAAACTGGTGGAATTTTGGTTTATCAAAAAGGACATGTTGATAAAATTGCTGTTTTATTAAAGGTCTCTTTAGCTAAATTTAGAAGACCTATTTATCCTGGAGATGTTGTTTTTATTCATGCTAAAGCAATTCATATAAGTTCAAAAGGCGGAAGGATGCAAGCAAAAGCTTTAGTTGATGAAAAAGTGTGTGTTGAAGCAGAATTAAGTTTTGCTCTTGTTAAAAAAGAGAAACTTTAAAGAAATAAATAAAAAAAATTGGAAATCTAAAATGTCAAATATTCACCCAAATGCTTATGTAGAAGAAGGTGCTAAAATTGGTAAAAATGTCACGATAGAGCCCTTCGCAGTGATTAAGAAAAATGTTACAATAGAAGATAATGTCACAATAAAATCTCATGCATATATTGATGGTTTTACCCTCATTAAAGAAAATGCAATTATTTGGCCAGGAGCAAGCATTGGTACAAAAACTCAAGATCTAAAGTTCAAAGGTGAAAAAACTTTTGTAGAAATTGGAAAAAATACAGAGATTAGGGAATACGTTACCATAAATTCTTCTTGTAATGAAAATTCAAAAGTAAAAGTCGGTGATAACTGTCTTATAATGGCCTATTGTCATATCGCTCATAATTGTGATATCGGAAATAACGTAGTGATGTCAAACTCAGCGATGTTAGCAGGGCATGTAACTATTGAAGACTTTGCTGTAATAGGTGGAATGACCCCAGTTCATCAGTTCTCTCGCATAGGAAAACATGCGATGGTAGGTGGATTTAGCAGAGTGTCTAAAGATATCCCCCCTTATACAATAGGTGGAGGCTACCCATATAAAATAGGTGGTTTAAATCTAGTTGGTTTAAAAAGAAAAGGTTTTTCATTAGATC
This sequence comes from Candidatus Anoxychlamydiales bacterium, assembly GCA_011065045.1. Taxonomy (GTDB): domain Bacteria; phylum Chlamydiota; class Chlamydiia; order Chlamydiales; family SM23-39; genus JAAKFX01. The sequence continues at coordinate 997 of JAAKFN010000055.1, read as the reverse complement.
TTCGAAATGAACTTTTTAAAGCTTTTAAGTATACCTATCGCATGGGACTGAGACTAACAGATGCTCTTGAAAAAATTCAAAAAGAGTTAAGACCCATTAAAGAGGTTTTAGAATGGATAGAGTTTTGTAAAAATTCAAAAAGAGGTCTTATCGGTTTAGAAGGTATCTCTAAAAATAATAAGCAAGAGCAACCTTTAGAAAAACTCTCAGTAGTAAAATGAAAATAATATTTTTCGGAACTCCAAAATTTGCAGCAAATATATTATCTTATCTATTCGAAAAAAAAGTAAATATAGTAGCTCTTGTTACTCAACCAGATATTAAAAAAAATGGAAGAGAAAACATATCGGAGACAAAAAAAATATCATCTCTATATTTAGATAAACCAGATATTTATCAGCCTGAAAAAGCATCTGATCCAGAATTTATTAATGAAATAAAAAAATACAATGCCGATCTATTTATCATTGTTGCCTATGGTCAAATCCTAAGACAAGCTCTTTTAGATGTTCCAAAGCAAGGCTCAATAAATGTTCATGCATCACTGCTTCCAAAATATAGGGGAGCAGCGCCCATTCACCACGCCATTTTAAATGGTGAGAAAAAAACAGGTATCACTATTCAAAAGCTGGCAAGAAAAATGGATACAGGACCGATAATTTTACAAAAAGAGATCGAAATTAAAAATGAGATGATTTTTACCGAGTTAGAAGAAGAACTATGTCTAATGTCTAAACCTCTATTATTAGAAGTTTTAGAGATGTATAAAAAAAATGCTGTTCATCTACAAAATCAAGATGAATCAAAAGTCTCATATGCAAATAAAATTACTAAAGAGATGAAAGAGATTCATTTTGAGGATGATGCTAAAAAAGTATATGACCAAATTAGAGCTTTTGCTAAAAAACCTGCAGCTTTTTGCAAAGTTAAAATCCAGGAGAATCAAAAAGAATTAAAAATTTTTGAAACAAAAATCATAGATAAAAAATTAAAACCA
>JAAKFN010000054.1 GCA_011065045.1 Candidatus Anoxychlamydiales bacterium | reverse complement strand
ATAACGCTGATGATGAAACTCCTCAAAATTTAGCGAAAATTGCTAAAACTTTTGAAAAGATATCAAAAGATGTAAAAGTCATTGTTTTTGATAAGAAAAAGATTGAGCAAGAAAAAATGGGACTTTTGCTCGCTGTTAATAAAGGGTCTGATAAAGATCCTGTTTTTATTATAGTTCACTATCATGGTGATAGATCTTCAAATGATCATTCGGTAATAGTAGGAAAAGGAGTTACCTATGATACCGGCGGGCTTAGTTTAAAGCCTCCAACTGCTATGGATACTATGAAATCCGATATGTCAGGAGGAGCTGCAATACTAGGCGCTATGTATACAATAGCTAATTTAAAGCTTAAAGTGAACGTTACTGCTTTAGTTCCTGCTACTGAAAATTCAATAGGGCCAGCTAGTTATAAACCAGGTGATGTATATACCGGTATGTCAGGAAAAAGCGTTGAAGTAAAAAATACAGATGCAGAAGGTAGACTCATTTTAGCAGATGCGCTTTCTTATGCATCCTTAAAAATTAAGCCTAATAGAATTATAGATCTAGCTTCTTTAACAGGTGCTTGTGTAGTAGCTCTTGGAGAAGATGTTGCTGGGCTTTTTTCTAACTCAGAAAAGCTAGCAAAAGATTTAGAGGTTGCATCAAAAAGAACAGGGGACCATCTTTGGAGACTGCCTTTATATAAACCTTATAAAGAACATTTAAAATCAGATATTGCTGATCTTAAAAATATCGGAAATGCAAGAGAAGCCGGAACTATAACTGCCGCTCTGTTTTTACAAGAATTTGTAGAGAAAGTAGATTGGGCACATATAGATATTGCAGGGCCTGCATTTTTATCTAAACCCAAGGGATTGCATCCAACACATGCAACAGGAATTGGAGTGAGACTACTCACATATTTTTTTGAGAATCTATCTATTAAATAGTATTTTATGCAGAAAAAAAACTATTCCTGGAAAGTCACAAAAAAAGATGCTAAAAAAAAGATTTTAGATTTTTTAAAAGAGAAGCTACTCGTTTCTAATCGCCAAGTTAAAAAAGCTTTAGATAAAGGGCTTTGCAAAGTAAATGGTAGAATAGAAAGGTTTGCTACAAGTTTATTAAAAGAGGGAGCTTTAGTTACTTTAAGCTCATCTTTTCGAGAGTTTATTCAAGAAAAAAAACAAAAGTCTATAAAAATTTTATATGAGGATGAGTTTTTTTTAGCTGTAGATAAACCATCAAACTTTGAGTGTTTAGATAAAAATATTCATCTTTTTTTTCCAAAAAAATATCTGCTTATTCATAGATTAGATAAAGATACAACAGGGGTTTTGCTAATCGCAAAAACTCAAAAGTTTAAAGAAAAAATGATTAAAATTTTTAAGACCCAAAAAATTCAAAAAACTTATCTTGCATGGGTAGATGGCCATATAAAACAGAAAACAAAAAAAATAGAGAGTAACCTAAAAAAAATAAAAGCTCTTCATGGCCAGTCCATTTATGGACCTTCATATGATGGAAAATATGCTTTAACTAATCTAGAAGTAATAGAGTCCTATAGAGATAAAACAATAGTAGAGCTAAAACCTATAACTGGGAGAACTCATCAATTAAGAGCTCATATGAAACAGATATCTCATCCTATCTTAGGAGATTTTTTATATGCCAAAAGATTTATATGCAAAGATGAGATTTTAAGGCTTCAGCTTCATGCTTCTGAGATTGAATTTGATCATCCTGAAACTCTAGAAAATATTTATATATCTTCTGAAATTCCAGAGGATTTTTTAAGCTAATAGAAAAATCAATTTCTTTTTAAAGTTTTGATATTTTCAATAATAATCAAGAAGGATCATATTCCCTATTAGGATCCTCATGTTTATTTGCATAATTCATCCCGCCAGCAGCAAGCAATGTAAATATGCAAACAGCAGCAACAGTTCCAACTTTTACTAAAGTGGAATCAATTCCATTTATCCGTTCAATATATAAAGCTCCCAAAGATAATCCAACGGTAATTCCAATACAACATGTACCCATTATGCAATTTGCCCAAGTTTCTGAATGACAGCAGTCTGTAGTATCGCAAGAGCTTGAACTTCCTCTATGATCCAAAAGAGTCCTTGATGGATTAATGTTTACTTGACTTGACATTTTATTGTGCCTCTGTTTTTTTTTAATTGTGTGAGTATAGTATTTTCAGTTATTATCTGCAAATATAATTAATGACCGAAAGTTGATATGCCAAATGAAGATAAGATAACTATTGAAGGCTGGGTAGGGTTTCAAAAGCCTTTTTTTTTCAAGTTTTTGAATTTTTTCTAGATTAGCAATATTTACACTCTTTATCTCTAAGTTTGAGAGTTTATTTTCAAATAAAAAAGTTTATTGGAATATAGTTTATAGTTATTAGCAAAGTTGTTCTCTTTTTGTAATTTTAGGATTTTTTGAGAATTCCCACAAATATTTTTAGAAAAGGATTTTGTAGCAACTGCTGCGGTTATTCCAGCATAAAGTAAAAATGAAGATATAAATATAGAAACAGCACTAACAGTTGAAATTAGACTCAATACTAGTAAAGATATAGATGCGATTTTTGCTATTTTATATTTTTCAGTTATTTTATTTAATTTAATAATTTTTGCAGCTCTTAAAAACCTTCTTTTGATATTTTTGAATTCCTTTAAATGTTGGAACAAAGAGTTAGTATCAAATAATTTTTTGCAGGTGTTCTGCTGAAGTTTGAGAGAACCTAGACATGCGGCCCCAACGGCTATATCTAAATAAACGCTTCTTTGTAGAAGCTCTAATAAAACAACAACAAGAGTTAGTTGAGAAGCCTTCAGCATACTACTTGCATATCCTGCTATTTTAGCTGATAGAACTTTATTAGAGTCTGTTATCTCAATTTCATGAATGTAATTATCTAATTTACTTTTAGTGGTATAAAACGTTTTGTCTTCCGTAAGTATCTCAATTTTTCTTTCAAAAATATCTATTTGTTTCGAATATTCATTTAATGTATCTGAAATTTTATTAGAAGAAATAATGGACATTTTTCAAGCCTTTTATTTTGTATTTTTCTAAGCTAACTATTTACTCTCATAAATCCTAAGCTGGAGCATTAATTTTCAGATAAAAAAGTTTATTAAAATTTAGTTGATAGTTGCAATTGAGCTTGTTCTCTTTTTGTATTTTTGCGATTTCTTGATAATCACTTTCAATTTTTTTAGAAAAATATTTCGTAGCTATAGCTGAGATTAATCCAACGCCAAGTAAAGATGTAGATATTATGACAGACAAAGAACCAATAGTTGCGGCAACTAAACATAAAGCAAAACACGAGATAGAGGTGATTTTTGCTATTTGGTGGTTTTTAATATTAGAGTTAATTACATTTGTTCGCTGTGGAATAAGAGAGCTTGCTTCCTTTTCTATAGAGTTCATCTTGATATCTGAACGTAATATATTTTGTTCTAATAATAACAATTTTTGTGTTCTGATGTTATAGTCTAATTCTATAATTTCACTCTTCATACTCTTGTTTTTAAATAGTTGGTGGAAATAAAAAGCAGTAGCAATTATGCAAAAGATTCGAGACCATGATGAACAGTTAGCCATTCGAATAACAAGACTAGTAGGAATTATCACTAATGAGAGATCTTTCATAGTAGATTCAATTAAGAGCCTGTTTTTTTTATGCACAAGATGCCGTGATGTTCTCACGTGATTTTCTTTAACTGCTTTAGATAATTTATCAAGGTCTTCTAAGCTGTGAGTGTCTATATGGCTTGCAAAAATTCTCGTCAAATCTTTTAGCTTTTTGCATTTACGAAGATACTTATTTGTTTCATCTTGGTTATGCAATTTATTTCCAAGATAGACGAAAATGTTTGATATAGAATTTTTTGCACTTGAAACATAACTACTCATAAAAGCTCCTTATAAATAAAATTTCCAATATTGTATGTTATTTTTTTGTTTTTTCAAATATAAAAAAAGCTGCTATGCTTTTGGTAGAAACTAAGCCAAGTCTTTAAGGGTATTAAAATATTGAAAGTTCTAATTGTAAAAACCTCTTCTGTTGGAGACATCATCCAAGCATTCAATGTTTTGGATTATTTTCATGAGAGATTCAAGGATATTGAAATAGACTGGGTTGTGGAAAAAGCGAACCTTTCTTTAATCAATTCACACCCTTTAATTAATAATGCTATTTTATTCGATATGAAAACCTGGAAAAAAAAGTTATTAAAAAAAAGAACGAGAAAATCTTTTTTTAGCTTTGTAAGGTTTTTAAGAAAAAAAAGATATGATGTTGTTTTTGATTTGCAGGGTAATTGTAAATCTGGTTTGGTAACACTTCTCTCTAATGCTAAAAAAAAGGTGGGGTTTTCAAAAAAATCTGTAAAAGAGTGGCCAAATCTCCTCGCTACAAAAGTGCATATTGATGTCGATAAAAACATCAATATGAGATTGCAAAATCTAGATCTTATAAAAAAGTATTTCAATGATGATAAACCCTTTGAGATTAAAGGGGCGAGATTAAAGATATCTAAGGTCCAAGAGGGTATTTTGAAAAAAATCCTTTTAAGTAAAAATCTAAATACCAAAACAAAAATAATGGTATGTCCTGGCGCTAAATGGCCAAATAAACAGCTATCTTTTGAAACTCTCTTCTCATTTTTAAAACTTGTTCAAAAAAAATTAGATGCTTCTTTTTTATTTATTTGGGGTAATGATTTAGAAAAGTTTGTAGCAAACAAATTAAAAGGGGAGTTTGAAGATAGTATTGTTGTAGATAAGCTCTCTTTTCCTGTTTGGCAAAATTTAATGAACGATGTTGATTTAGTCGTTGCTATGGACTCATCGTCTTTGCATCTTTGTGGAACTATTGAAACTTATAGCTTTTCTGTTTTTGGACCTACTAACAATCAAGTTTTTAAACCAATAGGGGATAGACATTTTGCGTATCAAGGAAAATGTCCATATGACGAAAAGTTCGATAAGCAATGCCCAATTCTAAGATCTTGTAGAACTGGAGCTTGCATTAGATATCTAAAATCAGAAGAGATTTTTGATAGTTTCATTAATTGGTGGAATTTAAAAAATAATAAAACACTTGTTAAAAAATAGAATTATTATTACATGTAATTATTAGATAGAGAATAGATATAAGTAGCTCTATTTGTGTTTTATAAAACATGTGAGGAGAAAAAAATGAAAAAAATAGCATTGTTATTTTTGACAGCTGCTGTACTTTTCGGTCTGAACTCTTGCGAGGAGCCACCGAAAAAAAAGGAGTATAAAAAGACTGATCGCCATTACAGAGATCGTTACAGAGGCCGAGAAGATAGAAATAATCATCAAGAAAAAAGATGGTAATTTTTTAGCGCCTTTATTTTGAGGCGCTATTTATTTTTTTGATTTTTTAGTATCTTCGATAAAATCTTTCATAAAAGCATGCATCAACCCTTCATAGAAACCAGGATTAGTAATTACACTGTAGGCACTCTCAGCAGTGGCTTTAGCAAGAGGAACCGCTGCACTGATCGCTACTCTTTTAGCGCGAGGAGCAATTGCTTTGGTAGCTACCCATTTTATTGGCTTCAATTTTCTTAAAGAAAGACCTGAGATAGCAAGAGAAGCAACGCTCAAGTAGGGATGAGAAAAATAGCTTGCAGCTACAGCTGCTACAGCAGCGCCACCGGCTTTAGCGGATTGAATAAGAGTTTTTCTATTTAAGCCTGATTGTTTTTTCTTATCGATATTTGTAGCGATATTTTTGAGAGCATTAAGGCCATCAGAAAACATTTTAGCGCTTTCCATGAGATTTTGATGGGAATCTTTAAATAGTGTTGAAAATTCATTTTCTTGTTTTTTTATAGTAGATCTGCATTTCTCAAAACATTTAGTTTTTAACATAACTTTTTCATCTTCTAATAAAGATGTGTGTTTAGATAGTTTCTCTTCAAATAACTCTTTTGCCTTAATATAAGCTGCTTTAATTTTTTGAGGATTTGGGCAGATATATATTTTTCTAATAACATCTTTTAGCTCGCTAATATCTGAATCTTCTGCAATAGGATCTAAGCTGTTTAAAAATCTGAGCATTTTTTCATTTAGAGCTTTTAGTCTTTTTTCTTTGCTAAGAGATTTTGGAGAGTTTAGATATTCTTTTTGAGCTTTTGCAAGCTCTAGAAGTAAACCATTTTTGAAAAAGGTGTTTTTCAAAACATCTTGCATAATAGAGAGATACTTTTCATGAGTTTGTATTTTTTCAAATTGATCAGATAAAAATTTATATTCATCGATCATTTTATCAGATTTCAAACTGCGTTTGAGAGATTGTAGAGCATTTATACTTTCTTTAATTTTTTCTATGTCTATATTTTTAGAGTTAAATAGGCTTTTGAGATTTTTTATCTCTTTAGAAAGTGATTTTAATTGCTCTATTTCATCATGCAAATTATCTACTTGATTTAGACAATTTACTAAAACTTTTTCTTTTGCTTTAAAATCTTTTAATTGGTGATCCATAGCTATTTTTACAGGACCATTTTCTTTCGGAATAGCATTTTGTATTACTGTAAAGAGGTTTTTAAGATCAAGTTTAGCAAGTAGTATGTCTTCTTTAGCTGGAGTTATTGAGTTTACAGGAGAGAAAGAATCTAATAGATCCTTGCAAGAGAGAAGTATGTTTTTAGCATCTTGCTGTATTCTGGGAAGTTTTTCTAACGTTCGCTTTTTAACTTTTCTATAAGCTAAAATAAGATCGTTATCTTGGTTTTTTGAAGTCGTTTCGAAATACTCATGAATTCCATCTTCTGTAGCAGAGGTAATTCCCTCTTGTATTAGCGTGTCAACTAACTCTTCTCTTTGAGATTGCTTTTGTTTCTGCGCTTCTAAAAGAGCACGTCCTTCTGTTGTTGTAGTATCTGGTACATCCTCATAAATTTTATTTAGCAGTTCTATTAAATTACATAGATATTCTTCAAATTTTTCAGATTGGCATAAGAAATTAAATAGATCAATAATGCTTGGATGAAGAGCTTTCTTAACAAAGAAATATTTAATACATTCGTCGATGTATTGAGGTGATACCAGCTTTTTTAAAAACCTTTCTATACCTGATTTTGGAACAAGGCCATTTCTTTGTATGCGCTTTAGTTCATCTTTTGTTTGATAAGACTCTCTTGTAATTAAAGTAAATAAAAACTCTGAAAATTTCATAATTTCAGAGCTTAGAGCTTTATCTACATTCTTTGGGGGTTCTTCAGTTGATTTTTCGTATGGACCTTTTTTCATTTCAATTAATGCATCTTCTATAATATCACTCAAAAAGCAGTTTATAGCATGAGTAAATCCAGACCTATTTACAGCTTTTAGGGTATCTTCTAAAATAGATGGACCATAAGATTCGATCATACTTTTATGAAAAATATTGATAATTATGTTTGGAGGAATTTCTAATAGCTTAGCCAAAATGTAGGGAATTGCTCCTAGAGTAAAGGTTACAGCTTGCAGAGGTAGCAATAATACTTTTGGAATTTTTCCTAAAATTTTGAATTCTAATAGCTGTATTTTTTTTACAATATTGCTAAGAGGACTAAATGGAGGTCTCATTCCTTCTTTAGAAGCAGCTTTTGCAAATTCTGAGTTAAGCACTTCAACAGAGTCAAAACCTAAAATTTTTGGATGTTGTAAATGTTCTTTAACGTACTTATCTCTATCTCCAGTAGGATTTGTTTCATCATTTCTAAATCTATCTACAGCATTGTTATAATTCGCTAGATAACTATTGGCAGTTTTTACAACTCTAGAGCCTAGATCAGGTAGATTCTTTCCATCCTTTAGTTTTTTTCTTGAAGTCTCTAATAGCTCATTTACAGTTGTACTAATATATAATTTTGGAATCCAGCTAACAAAGGTGCAGTAGAAAAAAGCCATTCTAAAAAAGGATAAATTCTTAAAATAGCGATTCATTACTGATCTAATTTCTCTAAATCCAGGACTCTTACATTTTGAAAGGTCTCGAACAATGGACAATAATTTTCTATCTACATCTGTATCTTTATCTCCAACATTACACCATTTGTATAGAAAGCTCCCAATAGCAAATATGGTTGATTTGATAACAAATTCTTGTGTTGCCGTATTTGTTTTTTCTCTACGCTGTTCTATGCTAAGGGGTTTTGTTATTGGAGCTTTTGTTTCTAGATTTGAAATTAATTCCACTTGACTAATCGTTTTACTAGGAGATATTTTTCCTATTATCAGATCTGTTCCTCTTTCAAAAAAGGATCTATTATCACTGTTTTTTACTGATGTTGGCATAATACTTAACTATTTTAAATTGTTTTATTTATTATTCATGCTTTGCATATATTATATCAGAATTATTGATATTTTTGAAGCTTATTCTAATCCCTTGCAAAGAGTAAATCTTTAATTTATTTGTAATTTTGTGAATAAGAGATTATAATTTATTTAAAAAAATATCAATAAAAATTTTTATGGATAAATTCAATTATTTATTAGAGATAACATCTAAGCTACTTGGCCCTGATGGTTGCGAGTGGGATAGAAAGCAAACTTTTGAAAGTATAAAAAAATATTTTATAGAAGAGGTCTATGAGCTTATCGATGCTATTGAAGCAAAAGATGATCCAAATATATTAGAAGAAGCTGGAGATGTGTTTTTTTTAGTAGTTTTTTTAGCAAAGATAGCTGAGACAAAAAATAAATTTAAAATAGATGAGGTTATTCAAAATATTACTGATAAGATTATCAGGCGTCATCCTCATGTTTTTTCTGATGTAAAAGTAAATTCTGTAGAAGATATCTTAGATAACTGGAATAGAATCAAGAAAACAGAGAAAAATAAATGTAATAGAAAATCTTTATTTGATGCTATTCCGAAGAGTATGCCCCTTCTTTTAAAAGCTCAAAAAATTATTAAGATTTTAGATAGTAAGAAATTACTTGAATACAAAAAAAATCTAAAAACTCAAAAGGAGATTGAAGATACTCTTTTGGATCTAGTTATTCAAGCAGAGCTAAAAGAGCTTGATATTGAGTTGCTTTTAAAAAACAAATTAAAAATATTATTAGATAATTTTGACAAAAAAATTACCGGAGATGATCTCAAAGCGTTAAAGATTGATTCTTAAGGCTGCTGTCTTCCGACTCTGACCTGGTTCGAAGATCTTTATTCTTCAAGGTCCCCGGTAAAAATATCTATAAATATAGCAAAAAATACAAATTGCTACAAGTGTATTATTTCACTCCTTTATGAGGCATAGCACTCAAATTCAACAAATAAGTATCAGGGAAGAATTTAGATAAAATCTTAGCTGCATTATCCCCATTTTGAGCCATAAGGTTTGCTGAGTGGAGACAAAGTCCAACCCCAAACCCTTTTCCATAGCCTGTAAATATAATATCTGAATTTCCTGCGATTACAGTTACATCATTACTAAGTAAATTCTCTTTTCCAACAATTTTTTGGAATGTTTCAAAATCTATATCTTGAGTATCAGAATTTGTAATTAACTTTACTGCATATGTTTTTTTGGAAAATGTATCAGTATAAAGATCTACTGCACTTATCGATTGTACATTTAAAAGGCTAGCTAGCTCTTTTTTAGAGATTTTATACGACCATTTAGATTCTGCTCTATTTATTGCAGCATGAGGCGCTTCAACTCCTGCTTTTGGAGCCCACCAATCCTTTCTAAATATTGTATGAAAAGCAGCTGTTTTTCCAGCTGAGTTTTCTGTCCAAGTAGCTGCAAAAGGTCTGTTTTCGCCTTTATCTGAAAGAACTAAGATAATATGTCTTGTTCTATCTACAGCATTAGATACATGTGAATCTAATTGAATGACAGCTCTTCCTTGATATCCGATTTCATCTGCAGATACGTGCCAAAAAGCTTCTTTGTTCCTTTTAACATGTGAATATGCTGTTGTTCTAGCAGCTATAGTAATTGCTGCCATAACTTCATTTTCCATTGGATATGGAAACTGTGGAGTTAGAGTAGATTTTAAGTAAGACTCAATATTTACATCATTTATGATATGGATTTTGTTTTTCATTTTAAAAACACAAATCGCTCCTTCATATTGAATGCCATTTACTAAAAGAGATGAATTTTTTGATTTTGGAACAACATATATTTGATGAATCCCTGGATACTCTTCACCCCATTTTATACCAGTGGATGTTGCCTTCAACATAAAACGTTTTCCTGTTAAAGACGATGTTATTCTAGAGCCATCTAAAGGGTTCAAAACTACGTATGATCCTTTTGACTCAAATAGCGCTTCATCAACATTTTTAGCTAATAAAACCTGAATGTTTTCAGGTCTATCTGTTTGTGTAGTATAATTTTCTACAGCAAAAGAGTAGCTTGTTAATGTTATAAAAAATATTAAAAAAGAAAAAGCCTTTTTCATCTGATTTCTCCAACGCGGAAACCCGGTACTTTAGTGCCGGGAGGAAGCGTTTGTTTAAAATTTAAAAACTTACCGGGAAAACAGATGCTAATAAAAAACATCCCTGGTCCCGGTG
>JAAKFN010000053.1 GCA_011065045.1 Candidatus Anoxychlamydiales bacterium | reverse complement strand
TAACTTTTAGCCTCTCATCTCTGCCGTAAAATGACAGAATTTTCAAGGTTATTTTTAAGATAATAATGGATGGCAATTCATCCCTTCCCTAAAGGAAAGGGTTTTCTTGCCATGATTGATAAAAAAGAGTATTACGAAAATCATTGGGTTGGAAAGATTACAAGATTTATTTTAAAATTTTTTAACATGTGGAACAATGGATTTACAACTTCAATCATGAAAGCTGAAGATTTTTTACTTTTTTGGGATTCTAGAGTTCCTGTTTTTAAAACAGCAAAAGGCAACTACGCCACGAGGCTCTTTTTTGTTTTTACTTCTGTTCGTTGGGTACGTGATAATTTAGATATGAGTAATTTTTACAATTATACGCCTTCTAGAACAATCAAATTTACAGGTCCTGATTACAGTGAAGCATTACCAAAGGAATTTGTAAAAGTTTAAAAAATATTATGCTCAAAATAAACCCTTAAATTAACCCAAACTATATTTTTTATGAGCAGAAAAGACAAAGAAATTACAGAAGAAAAAATAATACATGAAATATTAGACAAAGCTAAAATATGTAGACTTGGGTTATGTCAAAAAGATATGCCCTATGTTATTCCTGTATGCTTTGTCTATAAAGAAAATACACTCTATATACATTCTGCAAAAGAAGGAATGAAAATCGATATCCTACATCAAAACAATAATGTTTGTTTTGAAGTTGATACTAATATTGAACTAATCAAATCAGACCAACCATGTGATAACTCAATGAAATATCAGAGCGTTATTGGATTTGGAAAAGCTTTTTTTATTGAGTCTTTTACAGAAAAGAAAAAATCTCTAGATATCCTCATGAATAAATACATGGGAAAAGGCAATTTTGAATATTCAGAAAAAGCTATTAATAATATTTGTATTATTAAAATTTGTGTAGATTCTATAACTGGCAAACACTCAATTTGATTTTTAATATCATTTAGAACTTTTAGCTAGAAAGAGTTAACTAATCAATCTCATAAACCAGAGTAATATTTGCCTCAATAGAGACCTCTCCGGGTTCAATGGGAGGCGCCATTTCACTAGCTCCGGCTTTTGCAAAACACTCGAGATTAACCTGCGGAGATCTTACTTGAGTATTATTGAGAGAGATCGACAAAACACGAACCAGCTGAACACCCGTGGCTTTAGCAATTGCCTTAGCATCTTTGACTGCATTAGATCCCGCAGCTTCTAGAGCCTCAGTCCAATAATCTCTTGCATAGCGCAAACCGAATCGCACATCGCTAATACTATTGGCTCCCGCCTTATTGGATAAATCGATTATTTTGCCCGCCATATCAAGTTTGCCTGTATGAATGAGAATTGAGTTGGTTACTTCATATCCATTTATAGTTTGTCTCCAGTCTGCAGGAGGATTCTTCGGATAAGGCGTATAGGTTGGATTTATAGAAAATTGACTCGTCTCATAATCATCTTTATTAAATCCAGCCGCTTCTAAATTATCTATAACATTTCTCATTTTAAAGCTATTTTCTTCAAGCGCCTCTTCTGCTGTAACAGCTCGAGTAATCACCCCAATTTTAAGTTGCAATTCATCTGCTGGTTTCCGAATTTTTGCTGAAGAACTCAGCGTTAATTTGGGAACGTCCTGAGCAAAAGCATTTAATGAACCAAAGGAAACAAAAACAAAGACAACTAGCATTAATAATTTCATGACTTACCTACTTATATAAAGCGATAAAATTTACACTCTTCTATGTTTTTTTTTCAAGACTTTATTAAGTGAATTTATTTGAAAGGTTTTCAATACAAAAATTTGGGATGGTTGAACGCATTCAGAACAAGTTGATATGTTTGAGTTAAAAATTGGAACGTTCACTAATAAATACTGGTTTTTATTAAGAATCTTTTGTAAATTATTTGTTTTATATAAATGAAGTTATTTATGAATAATCGCTCCCTTGATAATTCACTTATTTTATATCAAACGGAAGAGGGACTGCCCTGTATAGAAGTTCATCTTATAGATGAAACTGTTTGGCTGACTCAAGCTCAAATGTCTGAACTATTCGATAAAGATAAAAGAACCGTTTCTGAACATATCCAAAATATTTTTAAAGAGGGAGAGTTACAGATAGATTCAACTGTCCGGAAATTCCGGAAAGTTCAAAAGGAAGGAAACCGTGAGGTTGCTCGTGAAATAGAGCATTATAATTTAGATGTTATTATTTCTGTAGGGTACCGCGTTAGTTCGCATAGAGGCACTCAGTTTCGCATATGGGCAACAGCAAGATTGAAAGAGTATCTTATCAAAGGTTTTGTTTTAGATGATGATAGATTGAAACGTTTGGGAGGGGGCAGTTATTTTGATGAACTTCTTTCTCGTATTCGTGATATTCGTTCCTCTGAAAAAGTATTTTGGCGCAAGGTTCTTGATATTTACGCCACTAGCATTGATTATAATCAAAGTACAGAAACATCGAAAAGCTTTTTTGCTACTATTCAAAATAAAATGCATTGGGCTGCTCATGGCAATACAGCTGCTGAAATCATCTATTCAAGAGTAGATGCTAAAAAACCTAATATGGGCCTTACTTCTTGGATAGGAAAACACTTTAGTGAAGCTGATATTGGTATTGCGAAAAACTATTTAAATGCTGAAGAATTAAATATTCTTAATCGTCTTGTTTCTATGTACCTGGATTTTGCTGAACTTCAGGCATTAAATCATAAAAGAATGCATATGAAAGATTGGATTCTTAAACTAGATGATTTTTTGCGAATGACAGAAAAAGATATTCTTTCTCATTCTGGAAAAATTAGCCACGATAACGCTATAGAAAAAGCTATGAATGAACATAAAAAATATAAGGATCAATTAATTACAGACACTCTTTCACCTGTAGAGCATCATTTTCTGAAAGCTGTTAAGAAAATAGAGAAAATTGATTTGGATTTAAATTAAATATCAAATAGACGCATTCAGAGAACTTTTGACTGGCTTTTATTCATTCAGATAGGTAAATTTTTATTTTAGAAAATTTCATAAAAACCCTTCCTGAAGGAAGTGAAAAAAGTTGAGTTGTTTATACAATCAGCAATTTAGTAAGGAGTTCTCGTTTGAAAATAAGCCGCTTTTTCAGTATATTCGCTGTGGCTCTCTGCTTTGTGTTAAATGCTATGGCTTCATCTGTAAATATACAAGAAAGTAATAATGGATTGATAAATATTTCTGATCCATCCCCCCGCGTCTCTAAAGATTTTGATATTTTTGCCAATCTTATTTTCTGGACTGCTAGAGAAGCAGGAGCAGATGCCTGGGCTGAAGAGATTACATCCGATAGCCCCACATCTTCTAATAACATACAGCAAGTCAATTTTGGATGGGACCCGGGTTTTAGGGTTGGAGTAGGTTACGGAATGAAACACGATCAGTGGGATACTGAGGTCTACTATACATGGTTTCATACTCGAGGAAAAGATAATATATCAAGCACACCTGGAGCTGTTCATTCTACGTATTTAGGCAATTTTTATGTCAACAATACGGACGGGTCTGGTCTCTCTGGTCCCGCTTATCAGAGAGCTAGCATCGACTGGACAATACATTTCAATATGTTGGATTGGGAGCTAGGTCGTAAATTTGGGATCAACAAATCATTAACTCTACATCCATTTCTAGGCATAAAAGGAGGATGGATAGATCAATCTATTAAGACGAAGTGGTTCAATCCAGCTCTTTCTAGTTCTGAATTTTTTAATATTGGCACTGAGAATCTCAAAAATAACTACTGGGGTATAGGCCCCAAAGCAGGCATCAATGCCAAATGGAATCTATTTAGTACTCAAAGCCAATTTTATTTATTGGGTGATTTTTCTGGAGCTCTTATGTGGGGACATTGGTCGTTTGGAGATGTCTTTCAAAATGATATCTCAGAGCAAATTTCTGTCGATCTTCAGAATATCAACAGTGGCTCTTCAATGCTGAGAACATTTATGGGATTTGGGTGGGATGCTAACTTAAGCCAAAATAGATACCGATTTTCTATAAAATTGGGTTATGAAATGCAATTTTGGTTAGATCAACTTCAATTTTATTCCTTTACGACAGGAAGACTAGTGAATCAGCTAACATTGCAAGGAGGAACACTTGAGTTTTACTTCGATTTCTAAAAGAAGAATACTTCTCTTCATAATGTTGCTAATATCAGCATTTCCGAAACTCTATGCTGCAAAAAGCAATCTGGGTAGCTTGCCAAATATTCCCACATATACACAGAAATCTTCTAGTAACTTGATTTTTTCAGCGGATTTTCTAGCTTGGCTAGCTTCAGAAGAAGTTTCTTCTATTTGGGCAGATGTTATCACTATCGGAAATAATACTAGCAGCTGGGAAGCACTAGGGTTCAATTTTAAATGGGATTATGGATTTCGAATAGGAACGGGATACAGTTTGGTAAAGGATCGATGGGACACCTCGCTACATTGGACTTGGTTTCATACAAGTGCTAAACATACAATCCCCTTTAAGTCCAATGCCTCTATTACTCCAGAATTTTTTGCTGCCTTTTTAAGCGGTGATACACCTCGGAGCATGAGCGTGAAATGGAGTCTTCTTTTCAATATGTTTGATTGGGAATTAGGACAAAGCTATTGGATAAGCAGAGAGTTGTTTTTACGTCCATTCTTGGGTGTAAAAGGTGGCTGGATCAACCAATCAATCCATGGACAGTACTACAACCTGACTATTAACCACGTTCTCACGAGCAATTCTGGAAGCGAGAGTTTGAAAAACAATTTTTGGGGCATTGGACCTTTAGGAGGGATCAATACTAAGTGGAGAATTCGCAATTTTGGATCCAGTTTTTTCGATTTCTTTGGTGATTTTTCTGTAGCAACAATGTGGGGAACGTGGAGTTGTAGCGATGTATACAAAAATACAGCCTCCCAAACATCTTCTGTTAACATGAAAAATTCGACGCTAGGAGCTTTGATGTTTAGAGGATTTATGGGAATCGAATGGAATGTTAACTTCCATGCAAATAAGTCGCACTTTGCTACAAAGCTCGGATATGAAATGCAAATTTGGTTGAATCAACTTCGATTGGCTACCTTCCAACTTCAGCGTTTGCATGGCGATTTAACTTTGCAAGGACTAACTCTCAATTGTCGATTAGATTTTTAAGGAGTAATGATAATGATTAGTTATAATTTTCGGGCTATACTTAGTATCGCCTCTGTTTTTTTCATGATTATCATGAGAAGCATCCATGCAGATGACGGATCTTCAAATCTTTCCCTCCAACCAAAAGCTCAAAGAAAAACTCTCGACGTTTTTGCTAATGCACTCTATTGGCATACTAGCGAAACCTTAGACTGGGCATTTACCCTTAAACCTAATCAAAGCTCCTTACAAACTACCTATAAAACATTTTCCTTTGATTGGGATCCTGGCTTCTGCATCGGCCTTGGATACAACATGGAGCATGATCTGTGGGATACGCAAGTAAAATATACCAGGTTTCAATCCAAAGCAACCGACCATACAAGCGGATCCGTTATGCCAGCTTTTTTAGCGGCTAGACTTTCTCTTCTAGAGCCTTTTTCTACAGGAAAAGCCAGCTTAAATCTCAATTATAACATATTTGACTGGGATTTGGGACGAAACTTGTTAGTCAGTAAATATCTTTTTTTCCGACCATCCATAGGACTACGAGGAGGCTGGATTCACCAAGATATCAACTCCAATTGGACAATCCCCAATTTTCTCAACCTTTTCTTTTTCTCTGCATCAGAGAATTTAAAACAAAAATTTCATGGAGTAGGTCCTAAAGGAGGAGTAACTGGGAAATGGTGTTTTGGAACTATTCGAAAACATTCTTTTAGCTTTATTGGTCAGTTTGAGGCGGGGTATCTTTGGGGTCACTGGTCGATTCGAGATAGATACGTCGATAATTTAGCTACTATAATTCACCTCATAACATTAGATCGCAACTTTGGATCTTTAGTGCTGCATAGTTTCATGGGGTTTGGATGGGATTGCAATTTTAATCACGATCGATCTCATTTCAATCTAAAACTTGGTTACGAGATCGAGGATTGGCTTAATCACCTCCAAATATTTTCTGATGCTTCTGGCGCCCAAAACAATGACTTGATTTTACAAGGACTCAATTTTGGTTTGCATTTTGATTTCTAAATTAAATCAACTTGCTTTCCTAAAATATATGAGTTCAGCTCCGGTGATTGTCAGCATACTTATCGCTTAAATTATTTTTTTATACCAGAGTGGGTAAAAATTGCATAATTTTTTAAGAAATTAACCAACCAAAACAAATTCATGAAACAGGCTGATTTTTCAAAGCAAGATAAGCCTTCCATTTTAGAAGAGGCTGATTTTGAATTCTTTCAATAAGATCAGGATCTTGAGTTAAAAGAGATGCATCGATCTTTCCTTCTCCATAAAGACAATCTAAAAACTTTCGCTCTTGACCTACAAAAGGAAGTATATTTCCAAGCTTTTCTCGGCATCTTTCAACATAAAAAGATGCACTGTTTTTCCATTGTTGCTGATCAATCCTTAAGACTGGAATTAATTTTTGAGATAATTCTTTTCTTTCAAAAGCAATGTTATCTGGAGATATTGTTCTAAAATCAATAGAACTCATAGCTCCATATACACATAAGATCAACCGTAATTGATTGAAATTCAAATTATCGTTCAATAACAAATTATAGGAATCAAAAAGATCTCTAGATGCCTCTCTGGCTAATAATGCTGTCAATTTTCCTGCTACAATTTCTTGATAATTCATAAGAAGAACATTTTTAGCTATGTGCCCTACTACTAACTGAGAATCTTTCCTTTCAAGTTCATAAATAGGAAGACGAAACATATAATTAAGATCGACTTCCAAATTACCTTGAGCGTTAAGATGTGAGGGATATTTTAATTGCCATTTCCCTCCCGCGTGTTTTTTAGGAATACGATGAGTGACAATTCCTATTTTCGAAAATACAGCTTCCAAAGCTTTTTCTAGCATAGGCCTTTCTAAAAGCATCTCGCTTCGCTCTGTAGATCCAATATAATTCAAATCAATATCAACAGAGAGACGAGGAACATTAAAATAAAACAAGTTAAGAGCAGTTCCTCCCTTCAAAGCAACTCGATTTTGCAAAAAAGGATGATGGCTGATTTCTTCCAGAATTTCAAATAACCACCAGACCTTTTCTAAAATCTCTGGATGAAACCTTGCCATCCGAGACTCTTTCAGTAATTCTTGCTTAGATGTCTTCATGAGGCTCTTCCCAATTCTTATCTAGAAATGATTGCGGAACGATTAAATTCCATTTATGAATCAGTTTTCGAGGTCCTTTCATAGCCCGTTTTAAATAAAAGGGTTTTTTAGGACAAATTTTTTGCAATTTGTCTAAATGTGCTAAGGAGACATGCCACTTCTCTTTGTGCATCTCTAAGAAAAAACCTACAACAGCAGCTGTCGTACATTTGTGAAGAAGCGAAGTATATTTTAAAATTGCATCTAAGTCCATGTACTCAATACTATCTATTGATCGACAAATTTCTTCCCAGGATAGACAAAGATAAGGTCGATCTAAAACATCAACAAACGTTCTTTCCAATGAAGTTAAGTAAATATTCAACCCTAGCCGATTTATACTGACAATCCCTATCTCAATCTCTATTAAAGGAGAAGGAATGGAAACAGCTCGATAGATATTTCCTTGAAATTCGAAATCCTTTTTTTTTCGAGTCCGAGTTAAGTAATAGAAAAGATTGCTTATAGTATTATTCTTTCCATGAAGAGCCAAAGCAGTTTGATAGGCAAGAACAGAATCCTCTGACAATTTATTAGCCACAAGGTAAGGATCTATAAAATTCTTAAATCCTTGAGCTTCTTTGGGTATTACTGCATACAAACCTCTACGTATAAGTAAAATATGTCCATGTTTCTGGTGATATTGAAGTAAATTGCTAAGTGTTGAACTTTTCTTACAGTCGAATCCAAGAAAATTTTTTAGATCTTTAATTGTAAAAACAGGATTATTAGCAAAAAATAAATCTAGCTTCATACTTATACTTGTCGTTTTTCTTCTATCATACTAATATTATTAGTATTTTGGAAGAAAAATCGCAACTCATTATCCATTAATCGTTTTTTTGAAAAAGAGAAGTCTATAAACTTTAATTAGAAATATAGATTTTCATCTAATAAACTCTACGCATTTTGTTAAGAGAGCTTCATGATGAGTCCAAGTAATTTCTGCCACTAGTGCTGTCATAATTTGCCTCCCAGGTTATGGTCTCGCACATTTCTGACCTACTATCTGCAGCTTTAGATGAGGAGAGTAGGCCAGAGGAAAAGGAAATAATACTTTATAATAGCTAATTTATCGTAAAATGAATATAAAATATTAATAAGATAAGTCTTTTTGAATATTTGATCTACAATTAAATAAACTCTTTTATTTAGTTAAAAGCGACAACTACGCTGACAGAGGGGGGCTACGCTACTTTCAGCAATTTGCCGTGTAGACAACTAGGATGCTTCCATTTTCAGTTGGTTACATTTTGTAACCGACTCATTGCCTTCTTTGGACAAACGATTTTTTAAAACTTTCCAGAAATTTCTAGCTACTTGAAATTTAGGTTGATGAGTTAATACTTGAATGATATCGACTATAGAAAAATACCATTTTTCAAGCGTTCCTTATCCAAAATATAGCCCCGAATAGCATAATCCCGTAAAACACCTATAGCCCACTGTCTGAATTGTATTGCTCGAAGAGAATTGCCCCGAAAACCTACCGCTATAATCACATCAAGATTATAAAACTTGGTCTCATATTCTTTCCCATCTTTCGCAGTTTGTCGGAAATTCCGACATACTGCTTTTTCATTGAGTTCTCCAGTTTCAAAAATATGTATAAGATACTCGGCAATCGTAGAGCGCCCCTTATCAAAATATTAAAAAAAATCAGCAATCATAAAATTTATCTCATTTATTAAATTACTAGGAATTTAACACGGAAGCACTAGGAAGCTAAGAAGTTCCTAGTTAAAAATTAAAAAATGATTTCAATTAATAAGGCATTAATTAATAGCTCTTTAAAATAGAAAATTTGGGGACGGTTGGATTTGAGCCAACGTACTCCGAAGAGGAGAGATTTACAGTCTTATCAAATATACTCTCTAGGATTGATCAAGATACTTAAGGAAATAATAATAAGAGTGTTAAATAAAAATTAGTTTCTTTGCTTTTCTTGATTATTCATAGTTATTCTTGAATTACTGTGCCATTAGTGTGCCATTTAATGTGTTTAAAATTTTATTCCATAGCTATATCTAACTGTTGGCACAATATAAGGTCCAGAAGTAGAAACTCCTATCACACTTAGATCAATCTCATGAAAATTTTTTTTATTTTCTTTTCCAACAGTAATAAACGGTTTTGCTCCTAATGCATATGGAATAACAGTTATAAATGTTGCTCCAGCGCTTAGGCCGCCACCTACATAAGTATTATCAAAATATTTCAAAAATTTAAGTTCTCCTTCTAGACTACTAGCTAGCACAAGAGTAGAAAGACGAAGAGATGTATCCATCGCAAAATCATTATATTTTTCTCGATGCCCTATGCCAATATCAAAAAGAGGTAGTATTGTAGCAATTGAGCCCCCTATAGCACTGTAATTAAAGGAAGTGTCATTAATATTCTTGTATTTGATCTCCGGTGTATCAGGCATTTGTTGATTTTGCAGTAATATTTTTTCTTGATCTACATATGTCTGTTGTTTTGGATTTGCTAGTAAGGTTGCTGTAGCTCCAACCAATAGAATTAAAAACAGAATCTTTTTCATTATAACCTCTAAATAATTAAATAATTGTTAATTATTATAATCATTTCTCTTATAATTTCAACTTAAATGAATTAATTGCTATTTTAATATTATTAATATTAACATTTAAAAACATTTAAGTAATCAGTGCTATTTTTTAATAAGTTTTTCGTAGAGGAATGGGGGCGGTTGGATTTGAATGGGCGGACTCCGAAGAGGAGGGATTTACAGTCAGTCGGAATACAATCTTCAGCAACCTTTTTCAATATCTATCAATCTAAATACCCGGTGCTTTGGTTTGAAATATTTATTGATATATGTTGAGAAAATTTGATAATGTTATGGTATTGCTGTCCCACCAATGTCCCATAAGCAAAACCAAAAAAATCTCTAACTTTAATTTTTTACAGTAGACTCTCGTAACAAAAATCAATCTCAAGATTTCAAAATCTACGGATAAACTAGGTTCAAAAGGCGCTCCTGTATCAGCATAATTGATAACCATCCTAATAATTTTCTAAGGAATGTTTTTGACATATTAAATACATTTGCATATACATATGTCCATATATTAACCATACTAAAGGAGTTTTTATGGATTATTATTATCAACCTCCCAAAATCGAATTAGTTCAATATGTTACTATAAACAAAAATAAATTCGAAAGAACTATGCAAAGCAAAGTAACCGCTACACATCAAAAATCTTCTAAAAGTGAAGAAGATGTGAAAAGAGAGGTAAGAGATACATATCAAAATGCAGCAAAAGGAAAAAATCAAAATAAAAATTCTAAAAATAATTGTTGTGGAGGTTCTTGCAAACCAAA
>JAAKFN010000052.1 GCA_011065045.1 Candidatus Anoxychlamydiales bacterium | reverse complement strand
TAAAGCAAAACATAAAGGTTTTGATGTTAGTGCGCATCTAGGAGGGGGACTCGATTTTTTAATGGCAGATGATTTTTATTTTCAACCAACTCTAGACGTTGATTACACTTATGTATGGCATGACGGTTTTAAAGAAAGGGGAGCTGATTCATTAAATCTTATTGTAGACACAAGTAATTTTTCTAGAGTAAAGGGAGTTGCACTATTGAATTTCATAAAAGATATTAAACTAACTAATCTTTGTATTTCACCAGCCCTTAAAGCTGGCTATGCATATGAAGATGAGTTAAGTACAGCTAAAATAACATCTAGATTAGAAGGTGTTAGCTGTACACAAAATAAATTCACTATTCAAACCTTTCATAAAAATCATTCCAAAGGAATTGTTGGAGCTAATATTACAGGAACTCAGACAGATGGCTTTACATTTTATGTAAATTATCAATTTGAGTTTGGACATAAGTTTCATCAACATTTAGGATCTGCTAGATTTGAGTGGAATTTTTAATTTATAGAGATAGAGCGGGTTTGATAAGATCGAAGATTTCAATGATATCTTGAAAAGGAACAAAATGAATAATAGAATCTTTTACTTCAATTTTAGCTTTAAAATTTCTAGATATAACTATAGCTGTTTCAGGCTTATAAGCATCAATAAAAGATCTGAAAGCACGTGTTATCATAGGTCTTTTCATTCTACGAAATTTTACTTCAATTGGCAAAAGTTCATTATCGGTTTTGTAAAGAACAAAATCTACTTCAGCTCCAGATTTTGTACGCCAAAAATGAATATCAAAATCGTAAAAATTTTGTTCTCTAAATTTTAATATTTCCTGAAAAACAGCGCTTTCAACTAATAAACCTATATCATTTCGATTTTCATTTTTAGAAAACCTTCTGAGCGCCTGGTTGCGAAAACCATTATCAATGAAATAATATATTGGATTTGAAACGATTTCTTTGCGTTTGTTGCCGACAAACGGTTTGATTTTACAAATAGTATAGGTCTTTTCTAAAATCGAGCAATAATGTTGGATTGTTGTTATACTTGATCTACAATCAGTAGCTAACTGATTATAATTAACCAATTGACCAGAGCTATGAGCAAGCAGGGTGATTAATTTTTGCATGATATCAGGTTTACCAACTTTTAAAATTTCGATAATATCTTTAGTTATATAATCTTGAAATAACTGTTTTAATATAATTTCCTTTTCTTTGCTCAATACTACATTTGGATAACATCCATATATCAATTGCTCTTGATTCACCTTTCCAATTTCTTTATAGCTTAAAGGAAGTATAATTGCTTCAATATGTCTACCAGTCAAATATTCTTGAACTTTGCTTTTAATTTCTAATTGAGAAGAGCCAGAAGCTATCATTTTTATTGGAAGTTTTAAATCAATAATACCTTTTAATAACATTCCTGGATTTTCCAACCTTTGAACTTCATCAATAAAAATTATTGGTTTTTTTAGATTAAATTGTTTTATTGCTTCTTTTATAAAAAGAGGAGAACGTATCCAATCTCTTATTTCTATAAAATCACAATTCAAATATAGAAGTTCTTTAAAAGATTTTTGTTCAACCAATTTTCTTGATATATACTTTCCAAGAGTCGTTTTTCCGGCCTGCCTAGGTCCAGTTAAAACTAACCAGAAAAGATCCCAATCAGATTTCAGTAATTTTTCTGATTGCTCCCTTTCTATATATATAGGCATTTCAGTAGGTATTATTTCTCCATTGTTAAGCCATGGATTCATTTCTTTAATTAGATCTATAACTTCAACTTCCATTGATTAACCCTGCTATTCTTATCTTAACCCTATTTTATCCCGACTGATTTTATTTATCAATGAAATTAACCCGGCTAAATTCACCCTGAAGTTAAATTGGCCGGGTTAATGCCACATGCCGCTTAAAGCCAATGACTTGCGTTATTAAATTGGCTGTCAATATTATTTGTTTTTATTTATTATCAACAACTTACGATACGCAAAGTTAAATCAAAACCTACCGCTAAGTTCTTTGCAATTGAGATTTAAAAGCATCAAAAAAAGCAAAAAAACAGAAAAAGCATTTGATCAAAAACCTTATTAAAAAAATCTCTTTTGAATTATTTTAAATCTTTTTTGTTATCTTCATTTTTTTTGTATTGTAATAATATCTTTTTTCATACAAAATTTATCTTCGACTTTATATGGGAGATGAGATGTTTAACATTTTTAAAAATATATTAATTTTATTAACGCTGACTTTAACATCTGCTTTTTGCGCATCTAATCAAAAAACAATCAGCAAAAAATATTATGATCAGGGGCATCCAATTGAAAAACATCATCTTATGCAAGCATATAATACACCTGCTCGAGTAGATGTAAATGGATGCACAGACATTTTTATTGAAGGTAGCTTTTTGTATTGGCAGCCTAAAGAGAATGGATTAGCAATTGGAATGAGCTCTTCAAGCGATCTAGTTACAGATCCTGTAAAAATATTTAATTTTGACTCAAACTACAAAACTGGATTTAAAGGGGCCTTGGGATTTCATTCAAATACAGATGATTGGACAGTGCTAGCTAGCTATATTTGGTTTGATAGAGCTATTAATACAACCATTAATCAAGCGCTTGCTTTTTCCTCTGATTGGGTAGATGGAACGTCTACTCAGGTTCATGCTAAATGGGATGTTGATTATAATGTGTTTGAGCTCTCTTTATCGAGAGATAACTACAAAGGCAAACGCCTTATTTTATCGCCACTAGCAGGTTTTAAAGGAGGCTGGTTTAATCAAAAGTACAATGTAACAAGCTTAACGAATGGAGCTGAAGCTTCTTCTGATTCTTGGCTTATTGGACCTATAGCCGGAGTAAAAGGCCTTTGGAAACTTAGAGGTGAACTTAAGGTTTTTACAGATATATCGGGGGCTTTATTTTACCAAGATTTTTATAAAGTATCATATGAAGAAAAAAACTTAATTACAGAGGTTTTTTCAACAAGAATTGATATGAACAAACACTATTTAGTACCTAATTTAAATTTAGCTGCAGGCCTAAATTATGGAGCATATTTTTTTAAAGATAAATTTCATGTTGATTTTTTAGTAAAATATGAATTTATGAATTACTGGAATCAAAACCAGATGAGACATCTATTAAATCTATTATCTTTTATAAGATTTAATCCTGGATCATTTATGTTGCATGGACTCACAGCTTCTATGAGAATAGATTTTTAAAATGGAGATTTTTTTAATATGAGACTAAAAAAGATTTTAATAATAACTTTAACTTTGTTGTCGAGCGTTGCGTTTTCAGAAACAACTCCCCCACAAAACCCTTCTCAAAAAACACCTGCTCCACCAAAACCGACAACCTCTCAAGCAAAAAAAAGCTCTCAATCTTTCCATTCTGATAGCTGTTTATATCCTGCATATAGCGCTCCTGCTAGAATCGATGTTCAAGCTGCATGGAATTTCATTGTTAGTGCTAGTTTTATTTACTGGCAACCGGAAATGGTTGGAATTGATTTAGGATATATACAATCAAACGATCTATCCACCCAGGCTCACTCAATTGTAAATTTTGATAGTGATTATTATCCTGGCTTTAAAGTTTTACTTGGCACTCACTATGACTATGATAATTGGAACATAAATGCTAGATACACAAGATACCATGCTAAAGAGAAAGATAAAAATTCTAAAGGGGATATAATTTTTCATGTTTTTTCTGACACAGTTTCTATAACTCCATTAAGGTCTATATGGACCCCACAAATAGATTATTTTGATTTAGAAGTTGGAAGGCCTTATTATAGCGGCAAACATTTAGTAAT
This sequence comes from Candidatus Anoxychlamydiales bacterium, assembly GCA_011065045.1. GTDB lineage: Bacteria > Chlamydiota > Chlamydiia > Chlamydiales > SM23-39 > JAAKFX01. The sequence continues at coordinate 6,999 of JAAKFN010000052.1, read as the reverse complement.
AAAACCATATGCCAGTGTAAAAGGAGGATGGTCTAAACAAAAATTTAGATTAAACGCTCAAGTAAGCAACGAAAACCAAGAGGCAAGCTTTAGAACAACATCATGGTTTTTAGGCCCAAGAGGCGCATTGGATATTAATTGGTTACTTACAAATGATTTCAGAATATTTTTAAATTCTAGCGTTTCATTAATGTACCAAAAGTTCAAAACACAAGACAGATTTATATCAAGGTTTTATAACCCTTTAACCTTTACAACTAAATTCGATGCAAAATCTATTCAATTAACACCCGCTATTGATTTAAATCCAGGCCTCGGTTGGAGTACATATTTTGATCATAACAACTGGCATGTAGATTTATATGCGGCATATAATTTTGTATATTTTTTCAATCAAAATGAATTTTTAAGCGTTGATACTAGAGGAGATTTTATGTTGCATGGTTTTGAGCTAAGCTTAAAGTTGAATTTTTAAAATTTTAGAGGAAAATAAGTTATGCGTTTTTTAATTTTTGCACTATCTATTTTAGCAATAACATCTACATTTGCAAAAGAAGAAGAGTTAGATGATTTGATCACATATCATCCATATTATGTCCCTCAAAAGAAGAAATATTCTCAAGGACATTTAATTGAAAACTCCCAAGTTATGCCGGGATACAATGCTCCTGCAAAAATTGATATCGGAAAAGAGTTAGATGTTTTTGCAACGGCTACATATCTATTTTATCAGCCAATTGAAAAAGGTCTTGTTTATGCACAAAGCTCTGATAATCCCACGGTTACTATTGGAAAGTTTTTTGAAATGCACTCAAGTTACAAATCGGCATTTAAGCTCGCTTTAGGCTTCTCTACAGCTTCTGATAGTTGGGCGTACACTGCAGAATATACAAGAGTTCATTTCTCAAAAGTAAAAAGGCTCGAGCAAATAGCTATAAATACTTGGATACATTTTGCAACCATTCCAGAAGAAATGACAGATATTAGAGCAAAGTGGGGCCTCAAACTAGACACGCTAGACCTTACTTTTGAGAGATCTTTTTATGGAGGAACATACCTATTATTAACTCCTTTATTTGGAGTGAGAGGGGGATATTTAGACCAAAGTTTTAATACTGATTCCACAAGAAGATCTGACGCGGAGCTACTTTATTCTAGAAGTAAAATAGATTCTCATTTTATCGGATTAATTGCTGGGGCAAAAACCAAATATTTATTTTTTTGGGGATTTAATTTATTTGCAGATGTTAAAGCGTCTCTTTTATATCAAAAATTTAAAGTTAAAAACAGACAAAATAGCGCAACAACACCTTCTGCATTATTTGATAATTCCACTAATACTATAAGATATATCAATCCAAATCTTTTGATATCAACTGGATTAGAATGGGGTTCATATTTTTCTAATAACACTCGGCATATATCTTTTTTAGTCGGCTACGATGCTAATGTATTTTTCAATCAGAATCTAATGGCAGAGCTAAAAGACCTTCGAATTAATGGTAGAACAGCAGATATTGGCGATCTTTTTTTTCATGGAATTATTGCGAATTTAAAGATTAATTTTTAACCTTTATTTAAAAGAGCATAATTACTAGCACCAAGAAGAGCCGCTCTATCATTTAAGATAACTTTCACCGGCATAGACATCATAAGTTTTGTAAATCTTCCCTTGTCAGCAAATGCTTTCATAAAAGAGCTATCTTGGAGTCTATCTAAAATTTTAGGAGCTATACCCCCTCCTATATAGACACCACCTAGAGCAAAAAATTTCAAAGCAGCATTTCCAGCTTCTGCTCCATACATTGAAATAAACCAATCGATTACTCTCTCGCATGTTTTATTTTCTTTATTCACCCCTTTTTTAGTAATTATAATTTGAGGTTCTGAATGATTTTTTAACTCAATATCTAGTTTTTCATCTTTTGGCTCTATGTTATTTTCAACTAAGTACTCATAAAGGTTATAAATTCCGGCTCCCGTTAAAATTCTTTCATAAGAGACGTGTCCATATTTTTTTTGTAAAAATTTTAAAAGTCCGATCTCTAAATCATTTTGCGGCCCAAAATCAGTGTGACCTCCTTCGCAAGCAAAAGGAAGATGTCTTTTTCCATTAAAATACATACCAGCTTCACCAAGTCCCGTTCCGGCAGCTACAATACAGGCGTTTCCTTTAGCATTTTCATCCCCTTCATTTAAAACCAATAGTTCGTTTTCTTTAAGACACTCAACTCCATATGCATTAGCTTCTAAATCGTTTAATAAATATGCTTTTGAAATATTTAAATCTTTAGCTATTTCATGAATATCTATAAGCCAAGGCAAGTTAGTTGCCTGGCATTTGCCATCTCTAACAGGCCCAGCCACTCCAAAAGACGCAGCTTCAATTTTTACATTTTCATTTTTTAAAAAAGCATGGATAGCGTTGAGAAGAGTTGTATAATTACTACTTAAAAACCGCTCTTCTTTAATCAGTTTTAAGGGTTTATTATATTCATATAAAGCGAGGCGAGTGTTTGTTCCGCCGATGTCTCCAGATAGCAGCATTTTTTCTCCAATACTTTAACTTTGGTTTATAACATAAAAAAATATTTTTTCTTCTTTTTTTTAATTTTTAAACTTGACTACAAGCTAATTTACGATCAAGCTATAGATAGTTTTAACTAATAAAAGGAGATCCATTTCATGAAACCGGAATTAGAAGAAAAGAAAAAAGCTTTAGATTTAGCTATAAGTCACATCAAAAAACAGTTTGGTGAAGGCGCTGTTATGGCACTTGGACAACACTCCTCTATGAAAGGAGTTGAAGTTATAAAAACTGGCGCCCTTTCTTTAGATATAGCCCTCGGCATAGGCGGCGTTCCAAAAGGTAGAATCATTGAAATTTATGGCCCTGAATCTTCTGGAAAATCAACCCTAGCAACACATATTGTTGCAAACGCACAAAAAAACGGTGGAATCGCAGCCTACATCGATGCAGAACACGCGCTAGATCCTACATATGCAGCTAAAATAGGCGTTAACTTAGACGAGTTAATGATATCACAGCCAGATTCCGGAGAAGAGGCTCTAAACATAACAGAAATGCTTGCAAGATCAAATGCTCTAGATGTAATTGTTATAGATTCTGTAGCAGCTCTTGTTCCTAGAAGTGAATTAGAAGGAGAGATTGGCGACACATTCATGGGACTTCAGGCAAGAATGATGTCACAAGCACTCAGAAAGCTAACTTCAACTTTATCAAAAAGCAAAACTTGCGCAGTATTTATTAATCAAATCCGTGAAAAAATTGGAGTTGTGTTTGGAAATCCAGAAACAACACCAGGTGGAAGAGCTCTAAAGTTTTATTCATCTATGCGTTTAGATATTAGAAGAATAGCAGCTATTAAAGCAGCCGATGGAACCGTACTTGGCAACAGAACTAGAGTAAAAGTGGCAAAAAATAAAATGGCGCCTCCTTTTAGAATGGCGGAATTCGATATTATGTTTAATGAAGGCATATCATTAACAGGCTCTTTATTAGACACAGCAGTAGAAAACGAGATTATAGAAAAAAAAGGAGCTTGGTTTAATTTTAAAGAAACCAAACTAGGCCAAGGAAGAGAAGCTGTAAAAGAGACTCTAAAAAAAGATAAAAATCTTTATGATACTATTGAAAAGCTTATCTTGCAAAAAATCAAAGACAACTAAAAATTTCAAAAATAACTGCCTCATAGATTTGGGGCAGTTTACTCAAAAATCATCATATAGCAAAACCCTGGATTTCAAGCTTTTATTTACTTAAACCACTTATTATCAGCACGCATTCTAAAACATTTTGTTCGCCAGATTAAGCTTTATGCGATTTCCCGAACATTTTTAGCCCTGTTTTTTTGTTCGCAAAATCGAGTTTTACATGATTTCCCGAACATTTTCTGCTTGATTATTTTGTTCGGAAAAAGCTATAATAATAGATATTGCAAGCAAAGGGATCAAAATGAGCAATGCCTTTATAGGGAGAAAAAAAGAACTTGATGATCTAAATTCATATTTAAATAAAAAAACAGCTAGTTTAATCGTTGTTAAGGGAAGACGAAGAATTGGAAAGAGCAGGCTCTTAGATGAATTTAGCAAAAACAAAAAATCATATAAATTTATAGGCCTCCCGCCTCAAAGCAGCAGAACAAAACAAGATCAATTAGATGAATTTTCAAGACAATTGAGCGTAGTTTTAGATTTCCCAGAAGTTAAAGTAGATGATTGGAGCAAACTTTTTATATTATTGAATGATAAGGTTAAAAGGGACCGGGTTGTTTTAATTTTTGATGAAATTTCTTGGATGGGTTCAGAAGATCCAGATTTCTTAGGAAAATTAAAAACAGCTTGGGATGAGCTTTTCAAAAAAAACCCAAAATTAATGTTAATTTTCTGTGGATCTGTATCTACTTGGATAGATGATAATATTTTAAATAGTAAAGCTTTTTATGGACGGATTTCATGGATATTGGATTTGGAACCTTTACCTTTAAGCGATTGTAATAAATTTTTAAAAGTTCAAGGATTTAGAGGTTCTAATTATGAAAAATTCAAAATTTTATCGATAACAGGTGGAATTCCCTGGTATTTAGAACAAATACAAGGTGATTATTCAGCAGACGATAATATAAAACGTCAATGTTTTACAAAAGGAGCTGTACTTGTCAATGAGTTTGAAATAATTTTTCATGAAATCTTTGGAAAAAGGGATAAAATTTACAAAAAAATCGTTAAGGTTTTAGCGAATGGCCCTTGTGATTATGATGAAATCGTCGAAAAATCAAAATATAAAAGCAGTGGACGTTTTAGCGAGTATTTAACAGATTTAACTAAAGCTGGGTTTATCTCAAGAGACTATACCTGGTCATTAAAATCAGGTAGAGAATCTCATACAAGTAAATTTAGACTTAGAGATAATTATTTGAGATTTTATCTAAAGTATATCGATCCGAGACTTAACCAAATCAATAAAGGAAGGTTCAAAGATATCGCCTTATCATCTTTGTCTGGCTGGGATTCTATAATGGGACTGCAATTTGAAAATTTAGTACTTGATAATCGATCCAAAATATTAAAACACCTTCATATAAGAGCAGAGGACATTATTGCTGATAATCCTTATCTTCAAAGGCAAACATCAAATCAAAAAGGCTGTCAAATTGACTATTTGATTCAAACAAAATACAAAAATTTATATCCCTGTGAAGTAAAATTTTCTAGAAATTTAATAACATCGAAAGTAATAGAAGAGGTAAAAACTAAAATAGATAGATTATCTCTTCCTCGAAATGCAGCTGTTTTGCCAGTTCTTATTCATATTAATGGTGTAAGTGCTAGCGTAATAGAAAGTGATTACTTTTATAAAATTATTGATTTTGCAGAGTTACTAATCAGATAAATTCTAGAATTACAGATGAAATCAGACTCTTTTTTCTAACAAATTTACTAATGTAAAAAAATCTTTTGAATAAATCTCTATTTTTTTTAATAGATCTTTTATCTTATTTACTTCTTCAAAGAAAAGCTTTTTAGCTTTTTCTTCGCCGAGTGAGATTGCAATATTTATATACTTCTTTTTTTCTAAATCTTCTTTTAGATCTTTTATATCGTCGGCTATTTGAAAAGCCATACCGAAATGATAAGCTACTTTTTTTACAAGATCTAGTTTATCTAAATCTCCACCTCCAAATAGCCACCCTAAAGCAAAAGAGATTTCAAAAAGAGAAATTGTTTTTTTATGAATTATCTCAATTATTGTATCAAGTGTTGTATCTTTAGCAAAAAGATCTAAAAATTGACCATAAGTTGCGCCCTGTATCCCAGCATATTTGGAAACTACCTCTATAGCTAACATACAAATTTCATTTGCCTTTTCTTTTGAAATCTTTTCTTGCAGAGTTTTAGAGTTTTTATAAATAAGCTCATAGCCGGATGAGATTAAAGTATAGCTAGCTAAAATTGCTGTAGCTTCATTAAACTCTAGATGCAAAGCGGCTTTACATCTTCTCTCTTTTTCATCATCCATGCAAGGCAGATCATCCGCTATTAAAGAAGCTGTATGGAAAAATTCACAAGAAAGAGCGGCCTCATTTGCTGGATAATTTTTGTTTAGAGCTTTTGCTATTAATAAAACGATAATTGGTCTAAATCTTTTGCCTCCATTTAAAAGAGCATATTCAACGGCGTCTCTAAGGGATGTTTTTTTACCCATAGATAAAATCTCTTTTTTTAGAGATTTTTCAATATCTTTTTTTAGATCTAGAAAAATTTTATTTTTCGATTTTAGAAGTAAGCTCATTTTTTAAAACTCTTGTAGTTATTTTTTTTATTACAACTGAGGATGTGTTTTTAATAATGCTGTTTTTAGATATATGACCTCCTATATTTAAAGAGGGCATACACTTTATGTTTTTCTCTAAAAAAGTTCCTGGATTTAAAACTGTATTACAACCTATTTGAGTATCATCACCTATAATAGATCCCAGTTTATTTAAATTTGTTTTTATTTTTTCTGAATTCAAATAAAAGCTAATTAGTTTTTTATCCAATCTAAAGTTTGCAAGTTTTACTCCAGCTCCAATATTTACTCTATTGCCTATTATGCTATCTCCAATATAAGCAAAGTGAGCAGCAGATACATCGTCTAATAAAATAGAATTTTTTATTTCAGTAGCGTGTCCTATTATACAATTTTTACCGGTAATTACATTTTCTCTAATATACGCTCCTTGTCTGATTTGGGAATTTTCTCCTATAATGCACGGGCCTTTAATATACACGTAAGGTTCTATAGAAGTATTTTCTCCGATAAATACAAGATCAGGATTTTCAATATAGCAAGTAGAGGGGATTTGAATATTTTTATTTTTACTATTTAAGAAGTAATTTTTTAAATAAGCTTTTAAAACTTCTAAAGGAGTCCAAAGATGTTTTATATTTTCAAAGATTCTTTTATGAGCAAACTCTTCTATTTCAAAAAAGTTA
>JAAKFN010000051.1 GCA_011065045.1 Candidatus Anoxychlamydiales bacterium | reverse complement strand
ACTCTATTTGGTGTTTTTACACTTGTAATTTTTGTTTTAACTTTCACTTTGAGCTCAGTTAGCTCTAAAGAAATTCCAATTGATAATTCTTTTAAAGTTGGGAAATTTGAAAATGGTCTTAGCTATTACATAAAAGAAAATAGCTTCGAGAAAGAAAAAGCCTCCTTGAGATTGCTTATAAAAGCGGGATCTGGATTAGAGACTGAAGAGGAAAGGGGAATAGCTCATTTTCTTGAACATATGGTTTTTAGAGGAAGTGAAAATTTTAAAGATTTTGAAATGATAAAATATCTAGAGTCAATTGGAGCCGAGTTCGGTCCTGATACTAATGCTTACACCTCTTTTGATAGAACCGAATATATGTTAGAAGTGCCTATAAAAAATATAGAAGATTTAGATAAAGCTCTGCTTTTTTTAAGCGATATTGCTTTTAGAGCAAATTTAGAGGACGAAAAAATCGATCAAGAGAGAAATGTCGTTTTAGATGAGCTAAGAGGATCTTTAGGCCCTGATATGAGAGCTGATGATAAATATTTTAAAGCAATTTTAAAAGACACGACATACGAAGATAGATTGCCGATAGGAAAAGAAAAGATTATAAAAAACTGTGAATCTAATAATATTCGAAATTTTTATAAAAAATGGTATCAACCTCAAAATATGGCTCTGATTGCAGTAGGGGATTTTGATAAAGATGAGGTTCAAAAAACTATTGAAAAACATTTTTCTAAAAAAACAAATGACACTCAAATTTTACCCAAGTATGTAGTTAATAAAAATAAAGAGACTACATTTAGTATAGTTAGAGATCCGGAGATATCTTATTCAATAATTGAGTTAATACTTAGAAAAAACACCCTGTCAACGCAAACAAAAAAAGATATTAGCAACGGGATTATATTTGGCATAATCTATGACATTTTAAATGAAAGATTTTTAAGTGTGGCAGCTAAAAGTGATTCTGATTTTATCTCAGCGTGGACTTCTTCAAGCTCTTTTATTACTAATCTTCACATCAAAGAAATTGGAGTAATGTGTTGGGAAGATAAAAGGCTTTTAGGTTTTGAAAAAGCTCTAATAGAGTTTAAAAAATTGAAAAATGGAATTACTAAAGATGAATTTGAAAGAGCTATCAAATCAAGAAAGCAAGAAATAAGTAAAAAATTAAGTAATTTAGATAAAATTGAAAACTCTGAGTATATATCTATGTGCTCAAATCATTTCATCAACGAGGATGCAATCTTTTCAAAAGAATCTCTTTTAAAATACAAAGATAAATTATTAAGTAAATTGACATTCGATGAGATCGATCAAGAAGTCAAAGACTTTGATTTTGATAAGTTTATATCAAAAAATTTCATTGTTTTTGCAATCCTTCCAAAGGATGCTACTTTATTAGATAGTGAAATAACAAATTCTATTGAAAATGTTAAAAATTTAGAAATTATAGAAGAAGAAAAAGTAGTTTTAGATGAAACAGCTCTAATAGAGCCGAAATTTGAAATAGATGGAAAAATTTCAAAAATTGAAAAAGATGAAGATCTAAATATTTTTGAAGTTTTGTTTGAAAATGGTCTAAAAGTATATCTAAAGCCAACAGATCTAAAAAACGATGAGATTTTAATTAGATCGTATGCTTTAAATGGAATTGCTAATCTAGATGATAAAATTTTAGATTCAGCGAAAATGGCCTCTAGTTATTTTTATGATTCTGGGATTTCAGGAATAGAAAAATCTTGTTTTTCAAAAATACTAGATTCAAGAAATAGTTCTTTGAATCTAGGCATTGAATTCAATAAAAGAGACATATCTGCAAACACCACAAAAGATAGCTTTGAAGATATTATTTGTTTGATTAATAGGATTTTTACATCTAAAAATTATCAAGATGAGATGTTTGAAAAAACTATTAAAATCGGAAAAGAAAATCAAAAATTTTCCAATTTAGACCCAGACTCAATTTATTATAAAAAGGCGAAGTTGATATTTGCATCTCAAAATGAACTTTTTAAAGATATAAATTTAGATTTAGTAAACTTAAATGAAGTAAAAGATGTATTAGATACTTTTTTTTCTAATCCCAAAGATTTTTCATTTTTTATAGTAGGGGATTTTGAGGTGGATAAAATCCTACCTATTTTAGAAAAAAATCTAGGGAGCATTTCAAATGATAAATTAAGCAAAGCCCAGATAAAAGATTTAAAGAATATCGAGTTTGCTAAAAATGATTCAACTGAAATTGTAAAAGCTGGCTCAGATGATAAAAGCATGTGTATTTTAGGTTTTGATCTAGATAATATGGATGCGAAAAACTTAAAAAATTGGACCAAGCTAAACCTTCTGAAAACAATATTAAATAATAAGCTTTTAGATGCCCTTAGAATAGAGAATGGCAAAACATATGGATCTTCTAACTTCCCAAGCTATTATCTATATCCAGATTTAAGTAGCTTTAATTATTTTATTAGCTTTACGGGGCCTCAATCGGAGATTTTTAACATAAATGATTTAGCGATTAATACAACGAAATCTTTGATAGAAAATGGGCCTAGTTTAGATGAGCTAAATGTTGCTAAAGAGATTGAAAAAACTGACTTAAAAGAAAGCTCAAAATATAATGGTTTTGAAATGTCTAACATGTATTCTTTTCATATTTTAACAGATGGAAATCCAAATGAATTCAAAGATATGTTGAAATTAGAAGAAGAAGATTTGATAGACTCTGTAACTGTAGAGGAAATCTCAGCTTTTATAAAAAGTATTTTTTCTAAAGATAAGCTAACATCTGTTGTTTGGCTACCTGAAGAAAAATAATATTTTTGTAATTATTTATAAAATTTTTCTTCTTAGAAAAGGTCGATATATATAATATGTATTTTTTTTAAATTATTAATCGTTATGAAAAAGATCATTTTTGTTTTTTTTGTTCTAATGAGTTGTTCAAGTAATCTTTTAGCTCAATATTCAAAAGTTGAAAAAATCAGTGGTTATATTGCAAAAGATTATTCTTATCTATTGACAATAGATGATTTTGATAAGAGCCTTATGAAGATGCACATTACTCTGTATAATGGATATGTAAATAACGTGAATCTATTTTTAGATCAATTAGATACCCTAGGTGCAAGCTCGAATATCGCAAAAGCTTTGAAAAAGACTTTTGCTTTTGAATTTGATGGAATGAAGCTCCATGAGCTTTATTTTGATAATTTAAAACAAGATATTAAAATAGATGATAAATCTAATTTTTATAAAAAAATTGAAGAACAATATAACAGTTTTGATTCTTGGAGAGATAATTTTAAGGATACCGGCTTAATTAGAGGAATTGGATGGGTGATTTTATATTATGATGTGAGTGAAAAAAGATTTTTCAATGCATGGATAGATGAGCATCAGATAAATAATTTAGTTGGATGCATTCCAATTTTAGTGATGGATGTTTTTGAACATGCATATCTTACTCAGTTCGGATTGAATAGAAAAAAATATATAGATATTTTTTTCAAAAATATAAACTGGCAAGAAGTATCTAAAAGATATGAAAATGCTATCAAATAAGATGCTCTTTTATAATGGTTTCAAAAATTTGAAATGCATTCAAGCTAGCGCCTTTTAAAACTTGATCGGCGCATACCCACATATCTATAGCTTTGGGGTTTGATATATCTTGCCTAATACGAGATACAAAAACATCTTTTTGAAAACTTGCTATTTGAGGTGTTATAAATTTATTGTTTTTAAAATCTTCTAAAATTTTAACATTTTTAGATTTTTTCAAAATCTTATAAATCAGCTCAATTGAAAATGTTTTTTCGAACTCTACATTTAAAGCGATGCTGTGAGCTCTTAAAACGGGCACTCTAACGCATGTTGTAGTTATTTTGATGTTCCTGTCATCTAAAATTTTTTGAGCCTCTAAAAGCATCTTCATTTCTTCTTCAGAATATTTTAGTTCGTTCAGTTTACTTTCATGCAAAAAGAGATTAAACCCGTATAAATTATCTTGCGATTTTGGGTTTCTTAATTGATTTTTTGTGTCAAAGAGTAGTTTATCCATTAGTTTTTTTCCGCCGCCAGATGCTGCTTGGTAAGTTGCGGCTACTATTCTTTTGATTTTAAATGTTTTATGAAGATTATGTATGGCCATTAACATTATCGTAGTGGTGCAGTTTGGTGAAGCAATTATATTGCTTTTATTTGTATTCAAAACTTGAGAATTAATCTCGGGGATTATTAGAGGAATATCTTTGTTTTCTCTAAAAGCGGAGCTGAGATCTATTATGTACATTTTAGAATTTTTTAATTTGGGGATATATTTTTTAGATATTTCTGAGTTTGCTGCAAAAAAAACAAAGTCTACATCTTTAAAAGCTTGAAGATTTAAGCTTTGAATAAGGTGAGATTTTTTTCTAAAAATTATTTTTTTTCCAACTGATTTTTCAGATGCAAAAAGTGTCAGGTTTTTGATTTTTATATTAGAGTCTTCTAAAAGATTTATTAGCTCTTTTCCTACAATTCCAGTAGAACCTACGATAGCAAGATTATATGACATATGGAAAACAAATTCTTTTTAAGTTATGTTAAATAGATTGTACAAAATTTGAAATTTTTAAAAGAGGAAATTTTTATTATGAAAAAAGATATAAATTTAGCTGTAGATGATTCTATTAGAGCAATAAGCTTTCTAAAACAAGATAGATCAATTTCATTTATTGAAAATTCAGCAAAAATGATTGCAAACGCTTTTAAAAATGGAAAAAAAATTGTGATTGCTGGAAATGGAGGATCACTTTGTGATGCTATTCATTTTGCTGAAGAATTTACTGGATATTTTAGAAAAAAAAGAAAAGCTCTTCCTGCTATTGCTCTAGCTGACCCAGGACTGCTTACTTGCGTTTCTAATGATGAAGGTTTTGAGTTTGTTTTTTCAAGAGCTCTAGAGGCATATTTAAATGAAGATGATATTTTTGTATCACTAACCACTTCTGGAAATTCTAAAAATTTATTAAATGCTATAAAAGTAGCTAAACAAAAAAATGCAAGAACAATCACTTTTTTAGGTAAAACTGGTGGTTTTACAAAAGATTTGTCTGATCTAGAAATATTAGTTGAGGGATTTTCAACTTCAGATAGAATACAAGAAGCTCATATGGCAATGATTCATATTATTATTGAAATGGTTGAAAAAATCATGTTTACCCCAATAGATCTTTTAAAGAAGTTGAAAAACAAAGCTATGAATTTATAGGTATTTGAGAAGAATAGATTTTTTTGTTATAATTACTATCAAAAAATACTCAAATGTTGAAAGAGAATATATTTTTATATGCAAAAGATGTAATTGATGGAAAAAAAAGAAACTTTTTTTTATCAATGATTTTATCTTTTATAGCTATTTTTTTTAGATTTGGTTCGTTTTTTCGAAATTTTTTATATAATTTAAATATTCTTAAATCTACAAAAGTTAAGTGCAAAGTTATCTCTATTGGTAATCTAGTAGCTGGAGGGACTGGCAAAACTCCCTTTACGATTTTTTTAGCAAAACAATTAATAGATAAATGTAGACTAGCCATAATCTCTAGGGGTTATAAATCTAAAGCAGAAAACTCCTCTATCGTTATTAATAGAGAGTCTCAATTTTTAGCAAGTGAAGTAGGAGATGAAACTCTACTTTTAAAAAACCATATTAATAACGCTTCTTTTTTTATTGGAAAAGATAAATTAAACTCTGTGAAAAAAGCATCTAAAATGAATTTCGATATTGCTGTTATAGATGATGGATTTCAGTATCGAAAACTTAAAAAAGATATAGAAATTGTGATAATAAACGCTATCGATCCTTTTGGAAAAAATAGTTTTTTACCAAAGGGATATTTAAGAGAAAACCCAAAAAACTTAAAAAGAGCAGATTTTATCTGCATAAATAATGCAAAGAGTAAAATAAATAGTTTAGAAAATGAAATAAGAAAATACTCAAATAGCCCAATAATCTATTCATCTCTATGCCCAAATAAGTTTTTAAATCTTTCAAAAAAAGAGATAAAAATTGATAAAAATGAAGAAATAGCCGTTTTTTCAGCAATAGCTAACCCTAATATTTTTTTTAATACTCTAAAAGATATGGGTTTTCAAATAGTAAATTCTTTATATCTTTTGGATCATGAAAAGATTTCTAAAGAAAAATTAGATGTTTTTATTAAACAATCTATTTTACAAAAGGCTAAATTCATAGTGACAACCGAAAAAGATGCAGTAAAATTAGACCCAAATATAAAAAGGGATCTTCAAGTAATATATGTAGAAACTCATTTGAAAATAACGCACAATAAACACAATCTCTTAGCTTTAGTTGAAAAAATATTATCAAATGATGTAAAATCAAAAGAATTTAAAAATTAATTTTAAAAATATATATGAAAAGTTGGGTAAAAATTTTAATAGGTCTTTTTGTTGGGGTGCTTTTTGGGCTTATCCTCAGGGAAAATGCCAAAGTATTTCAAATCTTTGGTGATATTTTTATAAGACTTTTGACAATGCTTGTCATACTTATAATATTTTCATCAATAGTCGTTGGCATTTGCCATATAGAAAGTCCAAAAAAATTAGGTAGGATTGGGTTTAGGACCATTGGTTTTTATGTAATCTCTACTATTATTGCAATTTCAATTGGGCTTATTTTAGCGTATCTTATAAAACCAGGTTATGGTTTAGAAAAGATAAGAATAGATATGAAGCCATCTAATGCGCTCACATTAAAAGATCTTTTGATGTCTTTAATTCCATCTAATCCTTTTAAAGCTTTTGCAGATGGAAATGTTTTGCAGGTTATTATTTTTTCTATTCTCTTTGGAGTATCTATTTTATTTGCTAAAGAGAAGGGCAAACCGATTTTGCATCTTTTAGAATCTATTGCAAGTGTAATGCATAAACTTACCCATTTTGTAATGATGTTAGCTCCATATGGTGTTTTTGCACTAATGGCAGCGACAATTGGAAAAATCGGTATTTCTGCTTTAATTCCTTTATTTAAATTTTTACTCTGTAATTATTTAGCTTGTTTAATACAGCTACTAGTTGTTTTTCCTTTAGCTCTAAAATATCTAGCTGGTGTGAAAGTAGGACCTTTTTTCAAGGGTATGAAAGATGCTATGGTTGTCGCTTTTACAACATCTTCGTCAACAGCTACTCTGCCGGTTTCTTTAGAGTGTACTCAAAAGCATTTAGGAATATCAGAAGATGTCTCTGGTTTTGTACTGTCTCTTGGATCTACTATTAACATGAATGGTGGCGCTATTGGACAATCAATATCCGCTGTTTTTATTGCTCAAGCATATGGTATCCCAATCGGACCTATTCAAATTATAGTATTAATACTAGTATCTTTGTTTTCTGCAATAGGAGCTCCAGGAGTTCCTGGAACTGGTCTTGTGATGCTATCTTTGGTATTAAATGTAATGGGACTACCTCTTGAGGGGATATCTTTAGTAATTGGAGTAGATCGACTAAGAGAGATGATGAGCTCTGTTGTTAATGTTTTAGGAGACGCCGTCGCTGCTGTTTTTGTTGCTAAAAAAGAAAATGCAATTAATCAAAAAACTTATCATAGAGCAACTTGGATGGACTCAGATATATAGGTGAATAATGAAAAAAGATTTTGAGATAAAACTTCCAAAACTAGGAGAGAGTATAGTTTCTGCAACAATAGTTACGATTCATAAAAAGGAAGGGGAAAAAATCTCAAGAGATGAAACTTTGATGGAAGTTGCAACAGATAAAGTAAATAGCGAAATCCCATCACCTGTAGAGGGTGTAATTAAAAAAATCTTGGGTTCACCAAATGAAACTATTCAAGTCGGAGATGTAATAGCTACAGTTACTATAGATGCTATAGAAGAGGATAAGAGTTTAGAGACCCAAGAAGAGAAAGAAACCACCCTGCAAGAAACAACTGATAAAAAAAACTTTTTTTCACCAGCGGTTTTAAGATTTGCAAAAGAAAACAGAGTAAGTATTCAAGATTTAGAAAAAATTGAAGGTACCGGCGAGGGGAAAAGAGTTTCTAAAAAAGATGTTGAAAATTTTATGAACTCTCAAGCAGGGGACCAAAATTTTATAAAACTCTCTCCTATAAGACAAGCTATTGCAACAAATATGACAAAAGCAAACGAAGTTCCTACAGCATATATTATTGAAGAGATTGATATAACTAATCTAATGGGGCTTATCAATGAACAAAAACATCAATTTTTAGAAAAGTATCAAGCGAAACTCACAATCACACCATTTTTAGTAAAAGCAATTGCTCTAGCTGCAAAAAAGCTGCCACTTGCTAATTCATCATTTAAAGAAGATAAAATACTTTTAATAGATGATATCAACATAGGGATTGCTGTAAATGTAAATAGCGATGTTTTAGTGCCAACGATACATAATGCACTGGATCTCAATTTTATCGATATAGTAAAACATTTAAATGTTTTAGTTAAAAAAGCAAAAACGCAAACTCTAAGTGCTAAAGATTCAGAAAACGGAACTATAACTCTTACAAATTTTGGAATGACCAATATTTCAGTTGGATTTCCAATAATAAAGTATCCTCAAGCTTGTATAATTGGCGCAGGAGCTATCAAAAAAAAGCCATGGATCGTCAATGATGAAATTCAAATAAGATCGATAATTAATATATCTTTTGGATTTGATCATAGGATTTTCGATGGTATTTATGCTTGCCAATTTTTAAATGAAATAAAACACTATTTAGAAAATGAATTTGATAGATCTTTTTGAAAAACAAAAAAAATATCTAAATTTTTTTTTCGATAATTTAAATATCGAAAAAGCAAATGAGATATTAGAGCTATTCACATCTTGTAAAAATAACATTATATTCACAGGGATCGGAAAAAGTGCAATTATTGCTAAAAAAATAGCTCAGACTATGCTATCTACCGGCACAAAAGCTATGTATTTATCAGCTGTAGATGCACTTCATGGTGATATCGCAATAATATCAAAAGATGATATTTTCGTGGTTTTATCTAGAAGCGGGGAGACAAAAGAGCTAATAGATCTAATTTTTTATGTAAAAAAAAGAAAAGCGAAAGTAATTGCGATTGTTTCAAACAAAAACTCTAAAATTGCTAAAATATCTGATTATTTTATTGACCTGCCTCTTGAAAAGGAGCTCTGTCCTTATAATTTAGCGCCCACTACGTCAACTACTCTTCAACTTATTTTTGGAGATATTTTAACTGTGGCTTTAATGCAAAAGAATGAAAAATTCTCAATAAATGAATATGCTCTAAATCATCCATCCGGCGCTATTGGCATGCAAATTAACTTAAAAGTTGAAGATCTAATGATAAAAGATGAAAAACTTCCTGTTTGCAGAGAAAATGATTTAATTAAGGATATGCTTCCTTCTCTTTCATTAAAAAAATGTGGTTGTCTATTAATTGTTGATGAAAAAAACAGACTACAAGGGATTTTTACAGACGGGGATTTGAGAAGAGTTTTACAAAAAGATAATTTAGAATTTTTTAATAAAAAAATGAAAGATGTAATGATTTTATCTCCAGTATTAATTAAAAAAGATACCTTAGCTATTGATGCAATGAAACTAATGGAAGAAAAAAAACAAATCACTATAATACCAGTTGTTGAAAATGAAAAGTTAGTGGGTCTTATTCGTATGCACGATATTATTCAAACAGGACTAAAATCGCTTTTGACGAAATAAATAAAATTAAAAACAAAGAAAAGATATGGATGCTATTCACTATACAATCACAGCTTTTTTTGTCATAGGATATCTAGCGATTATTTTTGAATTCTACATCAAAGTTAATAAAACAGCGTCAGCTCTTCTAATGGCTGTTTTTACTTGGGTTTGTCTGTTTTTTGAAAAAGACTCTTTTCAAGATCTTTTTAGAAATGAAGTTCAATCTCACATAGCAGATGCATCACAGATCATTTTCTTCTTAATTGGCGCTATGACCCTAGTTGAGCTTATAGATTCTCATAACGGTTTTAAGATGATAACTAATTTAATAGCTGTTAAATCCAAAAGAAAGCTTCTTTGGATTATAGCTGCTATTTCTTTTTTTCTATCAGCTGTTTTAGACAACTTGACTACAACTATTGTAATGATCTCCATTTTAAGAAAACTCTTGCCAGAGCCATCGGATAGAAGACTTCTTGGAGCTACAGTTGTTGTAGCTGCCAATGCAGGTGGCGCTTGGACACCAATAGGTGATGTGACCACTACTATGTTATGGATCAAAGGAAATCTCACTACTTTATCTGTTATGAAATCACTTTTCTTACCAAGTGTTTTTTCAATCGTAGTAACATTGGTTTTACTTGGTTTAAAATTAGATGGGAAATTCTCTATTAACAAAAAACGTTTAAAGAATGCCAAAACAGAACCGGGCGCTAAAACTGTTTTAAGCCTTGGTATTCTAGCTTTAGTTTTTGTTCCGGTATTTCGCTCCCTTACCCATCTTCCTCCTTTTTTTGGCATGTTTATAGGCCTTGCTGTGCTATGGATAGTTACTGATGCTATGCATCATAAACATGAGAGTAGACATCATTTGAGAATTCCTTATGTTTTAGCTAAGATTGATATCTCTGGAGTTTTATTTTTCTTAGGAATCTTGCTCGCTATAAACTCCCTTGAGATGACAGGTATTTTAAAAAATCTAGCTGTTTTTTTAGATGTTCATATCGGTAATTTAGCAGTTGTTGCAACTGTTATTGGATTTTTATCATCAATAGTAGATAACGTTCCATTAGTCGCAGCCACTATTGGAATGTATGATTTATCATCTTATCCACCAGACTCAGCTCTTTGGCATATGATAGCATATGCTGCCGGAACAGGGGGAAGCATCCTGCTCATTGGATCAGCTGCTGGTGTTGCTTTAATGGGGCTAGAAAAAATAGATTTTATTTGGTACATGAAAAGAATTAGTAT
>JAAKFN010000050.1 GCA_011065045.1 Candidatus Anoxychlamydiales bacterium | reverse complement strand
GAACTTAGCAAGGGATATCAATGTTCTGTTCATCGCCATCTTAAGAAAGATGAAACGTTCTATATTTTAGCGGGTGAAGTATGGCTAGAATTAGGAGACGCAACGCTTCATTTACGTTCTGGATATGCCGTTAGGGTAAAGCCGCGCAAATGGCATCGCTTTACTGGATTAAAAAATAGCAAAATAATTGAATTCTCAACTCAGCATTTTGATGAGGATACCGAACGAAAGACAAAATCAAGAGAGATTCCTAAAATAGAATTATATTTATATGGCTTCTCGGAAAAAAACCATTCTAATTGATTTTGATAGAGTCGTGCATAAATATTCCCATGGATTTATGGATGGGACAATTTATGATGAACCAGTTCCTGGGGCTATTGATGCTATAAAAAAACTCCAGAAGGCTGGATTTAAAGTTATAATTTTTACAACTAAGTCAACGTTAGGAGATAAACGGAATAAATGGATTAAGGTTTGGCTTAAAACACGCGGGTTATATTTAGAAGTTACACATACTAAATATCCAGCAATAGCAATAATAGATGACCGTGCCATACGATTTACACATTGGAGAGATATCTTAAATTATTTTCTATGATTATCATTATCTTCTTTACTTTAATATTTGGAATAGTCCTTATTGTAGGAGCAGTTTTGAAAGGTCCACTTTGGTTGATTGCTATAGGTATTATTTGTTTAATCATTGTCTGGTTTAGATTATCAACTAAAATTTAATTTAAATATGAGCATTAACATTGAAAAACTAGATCCACAGAAATTGGAATGGCTTAGAAAGAAAACATCAAGAAAGATAATTTTAAAACAGGGACAGAGTCCTGGAGATATTTTAACATTTACCAGAGCGTTAGCTGACTTGAAGACAACCTATCCACGTTACCAAATCGATGTCAGGACTCCCTGTGCAGAGATTTGGGAAAATAATCCGCACCTCACACCATTGAAGGAAGAGGACCCTAATGTTGAGATATACACGATTGGCTACGATGAGATCAATATTTCTGGTTGGGAAGGTTTACATTTCTCAGATGCGTTCCGCCACGATATAGAAAAGAAACTAGCTGTTAAAATAAATAAGACCGGGATTCGTCCTGAGGTTTGGATCTCTAACGAAGAAAATTCCTGGTTCAATCAAGTCCATTGTGATTTTGGTTGGGACGGACCTTATTGGGTTATTAATGCTGGCCGTAAACAGGATAATGAATTAAAGCAATACCATCGTTTTCCAAAAGTTGTTGATCAATTGAATGAATACTTTAATGGTAAAGTAAAAATAGTTCAGATTGGGCATAAAGATCATCTTCATCCGCCTTTAAAAAATGTTCTTAATCTCGTAGGCAAAACGGATACGCGCCAGATGATCAGATTAATTCATAAGGCTGCTGGTACAATAGGTCCTTTGTCTTTTCAGTTTGTTCTTTCTGCTGCATTTCAACAGCCAGCCGTTTGTCTGGCCGCTGGTAAGGAAGGCGTACGATGGCATCTTTATCCTCACATGAGGTACATCCATACGAATGGCGCACTTCCTTGCTGTGCTTGGGACGGTTGCTGGAAAGGCGGTGAGAAGGGAAAATGTGTTGCTCTTGTAAAAGGGGTCCCTAAATGTTTTACTTTAATAGAACCCTACATGGTTGTTGACGCTGTAAAATGGTATTATCAAGGTGGGATGTTAAAGATGCCTGAGAAACCATTATGGGTTCCAGGTCATAATTCTAATTCTAACCATGAACATAAACTTAACCGGCTTCAGCAGCTATCAAGACATTTTCATAGAGGGTAAACCATTGCGAGGAAGTGGAAGATCTGCAAAGCGCATGGGTTTAATCGATTGGAAGAAAGA
Organism: Candidatus Anoxychlamydiales bacterium; assembly: GCA_011065045.1. Taxonomy (GTDB): domain Bacteria; phylum Chlamydiota; class Chlamydiia; order Chlamydiales; family SM23-39; genus JAAKFX01. Next base: position 9,217 of record JAAKFN010000050.1, on the reverse strand, counting down.
TTTTCTTGGAAGATCAGTTCTTGATATCGGCTGCAATAATGGGATGTTAGCTATTAAGGCTAAACTATCCGGAGCCACGAGAGTTGTTGGACTTGATATAGATCCGTGCATCTCGAGGGCCAGAGAATTTGCAGATGAATTAAATTTAGATGTTGAATTCTGGCAACTGGATTGTGAGAGCAAAGAATTTAGACAGTTTACTCAAAGCTTTGATATCATCTTTTTCTGCGCTATGCTCAGTCATATGCGAGATGGGCCGAATATGTTACAATGGATTGATGCACATTGTAAAAAAATACTTTATTTCGAAAGCAATTCTTTTCAAAATTTTGAAAGGCAGATTGGACACGTTAAGAAAAATACTACCTTTGATGGATGTAAAGACCTAGGGTTTAGTCAAGAGACTCAAAAAGGCAAAGACTCTCACCGTTTATTTAAATTAATCAGGGGTGGAAGAGATAAATATCTTGCAGAATGGGATGATATTCCAATTACTTTTCTCCCAATTGAACAGATAAGACATGCTCATCTGATCCAGAGACTGGTTTCATTTAAGAAAACAGAACCAATTAGATACCGTCTCTTGTTAGAAAGCATAGAGAAGCATGGCTTAACAACACCGGTTATAGTTTATAAACAAGTGCCACTTTCTACCTCATGGTTTAAAGCCAAATATTCTGGGCTTGAAGGCGGACATCGTTTTATGATCGCACTTGAACTAGGCTATAAAGAAATACCCTGTAAAATTGTTCCGGTACCAGTGAGAAAATAATAATTATTAATCACGATACTAATATGACTTTAGAAGAAATTACAAAGTGGTATCAAGATCAAGGCTGGAATCTTGAAGATAAGGGCTCTGAATTTTTAATTACAAAAGGTGAGTTTATAAAACATCTTTCTAAAAAGCCAATTTTTCGTTCGGAGGTTATTCTCCAACTTTCTAGAGGAGAAAAATGGAAAGCCTTTATAGAGGTTGGCGCTTCTCCAGGAGGTTTAGCTGAAGGCTTATTACCAGATTGTGGACAACTAATATATGTTGCGGTTGAAAGAGTTCCACATCTAAAGTTTTATGGATTGTTTTTACGGACAGATTGTTATGATAAGAAGCTTGGTATGCAAAGAAAACCAATTGCCTTTATGAGAATGGATACGGCTGAAGCCGCGTATCTTATTGCTCCAGGGGCGGCCGACGGAGTAATGATTGATGCTCAGCATAACTATACAGATGTTGTAGCTGATATAAAAATGTGGAGACTGAAGGTTAAAAAGGGCGGATGCCTCTTTGGTCATGATTATAATCCTTGGGGAGTAAAGAACGCATCAGGAGTTGCTTATGCCGTAGATGAGGCTTTTTATGAAATTAACCTGTTTCTTGAACCCTCAGGCAATTGTGTCTGGTGGTTAAGACTTTAACTATGCCTAAAAACAGATATGCTGTTATTATGATAGCCAAAGGAATGAGAGAAGGTGTGAACGCTTTTATTAATGGACTGGATTACCACGATAACATCGTGGATTTTTATTTGGTTGGCGGTCCTGACGATCAAGAATATGTTGAAGAGGCAAAGAAAATTCAAGATTTAAAAGTTAATTTAATCTTTGTTGATATCAATAAGCTTATTGAAAAATATCCGGCTCCTGGAAAGCGAGGCGGTTGGCATGTAAGGTTCTTTAGGTATAAGGTTGCTGAGACGATCGGTCGGAATTATGAAGCAGTATTGATTGTTGATGCAGATATGCTTTGTGTTAATAACTTCATGAAGTATTTTAAGGTTGCTCACGATACAGGTTTCTTAGTCTTGCCAAATAATTCATGGGGTAGCTCGATAGAAAAAGTCCAGGACATTGGCATTGAATTTTTAAAGGGCGCATCTTCACCCCCGTTTCATAATATGCCCTTATTTATAGATTGTAATAAGTACGAGGGTTTTCTTCATAAGGTTTTTGAGTGGGGGAAGGTAGAAGATTGGGGAGACATGGTTCAGGTCTCCAGGACAATCTTTAGAGAAAAGCTTTTGGATAGTGTGTTTCCGCTTCCTAATAATCTCTGGGTGGTTTCTTCTTGGTATTATGATCTTATAAAACCTGCTATGGCTCATGGTAAAAAATACTTTGTCCAAGCAGAAGAAAGGATATTTACCATTCATCGTAGGTGGTGGATGCCAACAGTCTGTACTAAATTTGTTGGTGATATTAAAGAGGCTGATAATTTAGTCCGTGGAAAAAATAACGCCAGACTTTTCTTTGATGAGTATAAAAGAATGAATACGAGTCATAAGATTAAAATTCCTTTCGACTTAAAATACGATGGTTAAAGCGCCCATAACGCCGATAATCGTAGGGACCGCTATAGATTGGTTAGAAGTTAATATCAAACCGTCTTGGAAAGTCTTTGAATGGGGAAGCGGCTTCTCAACTATTTATTGGTCTCAAAGAGTAAAAGAAATTATTTCAGTGGAGCACAATATTGCATGGAGAAATCGTTTAACTTCATTGTTAAAAAAACAATCAGGGCTGGAGAATTATATTATGTATCTTATTCCTCCAGATGATTTGTTTCTTAAACAGGCTATGACAAATGCTGTTGCTAGTAAACTTTCAGAAGATCCTACAAAATATATTTCTAAACATTTTTTAACAAGCAACTTTGAGAACTACGTAAAGAAGATTGATTCCTATCCAGATGAATATTTTGATTTGGTGTTTGTGGATGGCAGAGCAAGATCATCTTGCATTAAACACGCATTGCCTAAGATACGAAAAGGAGGTTATTTAATACTAGATAATGCAGATGACGTGGCAAGGCCATATTATATCATGGCAAAACAATTAGTGAAAAGGTGGAATCATATTGAGTTTTATGGTCCTGGCCTTATTCGCAAGAATAAATGGACGACTACAATCTGGACAAAACCATATGATAACTGATTATAAAGATAAAAAACTAGTTGAGTATTTAGAACCCGGTCAAAAGGTTCTCATTAGATTTGGACATGGCTTAGGAGATACTATTTTATTTATGCCTATCTTTGAAAAACTAAAGAAACTTTATCCAAAAGTAAAGTTCGATCTTTATGTAGAATCTGGACAGGAAGAAATCTTTACATCCATTAAAGATAAAGACGCACCAGGGTATGATCATGTTTTTCATCTAGACTTTCCAATGTCAGAGGGCTCGAATAAAACTAAACCGCAGTTATGCTGTGAAAGAGAAATTGGTATCCCGCCAATAACGCAGGTTGCTAAATTTCCTGCATATGAAAGTCCTTTTGTGGCTGTGCATTTTCAGGGCACGGCCCTTCCTGGTAGCGTAAGTTGTCCGGAAGAGATTGCAAAACGAGTCTGGCTAGAGATACTAGAAGCTGGAAAGATACCGATTGAATGCCATTTTCAGCATTGCTGGCATAATCCAGTTAATAAGAAATATGATTTTATCGATAGTTCAACGCGGTCTGCTAAGGCCGAGATAACTAGTTTAATTGGATTGATCCAACATAGTTTTGCTTTTATAGGCATAGCATCTGGTCCGTTCATTACTGCTCTATCAACGATTCCAGAACGCACACTGTATCTAGAAAAAGCCCATCCCCTAAATACTTATACTGATTTAAAGATTAAAAAGGTAAGTATGTCTAGTTATAAGTCAGGGAGTGTTAAGAACTTTTTAGAAGCTTTGAAGGCGCCTTCCAATATAAAATCCTTACAGCCTATTTCTAAAAGGGAAGAAGATAAACATACATGGGCAATCAATCATTTTGCAGATGGTTTAAAGAACAAGACTCTCTGTAAGATTCTTTGGGGTAGCCGAAGTATCTCAAAAAGAGATTGGGTTGAAATTAAACGTTTCTTAAAAGAAAAAGAGATTAAGTCAGTAATTGAATATGGTTGTGGCCTTTCTACCGAACTTATGTTACTAGAGAAGGTAGAGGTAGTTTCTCTTGAGAATGAAGCTTGGCTTGCAGATATCTGTCAAAAGGTATGCGGTAATCAAATCTTAACTTATGAACTCGGTAAAATGCCAGAGATAGATCGTGTGTTTGATTTCGCTTTTATGGACGGGCCTCAAAGTGGTAATCGAGAGGAATCAATTATGCACGCGAAAGAACATGCTAGATTTATTTATCTACATGATTTAGATCCGGTTCGTCAAACCGCTATAACAAAACATTTAGAAGGATGGCAAGAGATCCCAGGATTTAATAAACGTTTCTTATCAAAACCATGACCAAGTTTGCTTTCTTAATTGCAGCTTCTGCAAATTATATCCCCGGTCTGAATGCGCTTTTTAATAGCCTTGCTGATCATAATCACAAGGAAGATATTATCCTTATTGACTTTAACTTACCACAGGATTTTCTTGATACGCTTAAGCACTTGCCTTTTTCTGTGAGGCTTGTTAAAATAAAAGGAGAGAAAGATCAGGTCAGGGGAACGGCGATTGAGAGGTTTAGAGTCGCAGTAGAATTAGGAAAAGAATACGAAGCCATCTGTTTATTAGATGCCGACATGTTTGTCGTGTCCAATAGCCAGCTCTTTTTTGAGATAGCCAGCAAGGGTTTCATCGTGACTGGATCCAATGGGATGATTATCAATTTCAATAAGGCTTATCAAGAACAGTATCAAACGTTTCTTGGTAAAGATGAATGGCCTTATGCTAAGATCCATACCTCATGTCCTATCTTTATAAGCCCCCAGGATCTTGATTGGTTTGATACGTTGTATAAAGCAAGACAGATCAGCACCTGGGATGACTTTCTCTATCTAAATATTCTTGGGATAAAGCTTGGCAAAGATAAGAAGATGCTAGTGATGCCTCCATACTGTTTTACCGGCATTCACCACTTCGGCGTAAAACCCGAGACAGGTTGGTTCGAGAAGGCAGGTTTGATTCTATCAGGGACTGAAGAACAAGCCTATATGATACATGGCAAGTGGTGGGATAAGGGATGGAGAGATGATCTTCCCAGGACCATGGCCAGGTTTTTCAAAGATGAGGGCATGTCTGGCAAGTCGATTGAGAAGAGTGAAAGATCCACAGCCCTTGCGTATAAATTGTTTACGAAGTATAGTAGAACTATAGGAAGTTAATTTCCTATTAACATTAATAATTAAGCAGGTTTCAGCTAGCTTTCTCTTTAATAGGGAAGGCAGGCTGAGGCCTGCTATTTTTTTTAAATAATTATGGCTATAGCATTTGATTCAGCATCAGGCGCAACGGAAGGAAATCAAGCAGGCGTTACGTTTGCACATACTTGTACTGGAAGTAATTTGATTTTAATTGTGGCTGCATGGAGCCATGATCTAGATTCGATTACTGGAGTAACTTATGACGGAGACGCCATGACCCTTTTAGATCATATAACAACCGAGTTCGGTTATCATACTTATTTTTATTATAAGATAGCACCTTCTACTGGAGCAAATAATGTTATAGTTTCTGGAGGAGGAGTAACCGCAAATAAATGGGGAGCAGCGGTTTCTTATACTGGGGTAAAGCAGACTGGTTTTGCGGATGATAATGCAAAAAACTCTTGTGCTTCCTGTGATACGCTACAAACAAGCGTGACTACAATTCTTGATAATTGTTGGGTTGTTTTAATGTCAGGCACCGGAACAGATAGAACGATGGGAGCTGGGACAGGTTCTACAATACGAACTGTTGGAGGTGAATCATTTGCGATTTTTGATAATGGAGCTCCAAAAACACCAGCAGGGGGAGTAGATATGACAGTTGATTTAAGTGGTAATAGTTATATAACTTCAGTAATAGCTTCCTTTGCCCCAGAACCGCCGTCTTCTAGCTCATCCAGCTCTTCGAGTTCTAGTTTCTCTAGCTCTTGTAGCTCTAGTTGTTCAAGCAGTTCAAGTTTTAGTTCTTCTAGCTCTTCTAGCTGTTCATGTTCATCTTGTTCTTCGTCGTCTTCCTGTTCTTGTAGCAGTAGTTGTAGCAGTTCTAAGTCTAGCTGTAGTAGTTCTTTTAGTAGTAGTTCGTCTTGTTCTAGTAGTAGCTCTTTTAGTTCATGTTCTTCGTGTTCAAGCTCGCAGAGCTCATCTTCTAGTTCTTCATCTAGTTGTTCCTGTTCTTCTAGCTGTTCTTCTTCTTCCAGTTTTTCTAGCTCCTGTAGTTCTAGCTGCAGTAGTTCATGCTCTAGTTCATGTTCCTCAAGTTTTTCTAGTTCTAGTTCATCCTCTTGTAGTTCATCATGTTCGTCTAGCTGTTCTTCGTCTCGTTCCCATGCTACCGGTTTTGTAACGGGTGAGGCGGATATGGTACGAGAGACTAAAAAGTTTGAGAAAGGAATGACGGTTTATCTGGAATGTTATTTCCGAAATATGAATTCTCAGCTGGAAAATCCTACCAGTCCTACCTGGAAAATCCTCGATAACAAATCTAATATCGTAGCTTCTGGCATTCCTTTTAGCAAGGGTACTGGAATATATTATTTCTTTTGGACTTCCGATACGATAGGCGACTACGTCACGATATTCCGAGGATCTTTAACAGGGCGTAGCGTAGCTTTCAGAAGAAAGATTAAGATAATTGAGACAAAGGCCGTCAAACAATTTTCAAGCTCAAGTTCATGTTCTAGCTCTAGCAGTTTTTCTAGCTCTTCTAGTTCTTCAAACTCCAATAGTTCCTGTTCGTCTAGCTACAGCTCTTCTAGTTCTAGTTCCTGTTCATCAAGTTGTAGTAGCGGGTAAATATATGGTTATGAATTTTCTATGATAAAATTTCCAAAAAATTGTAATACTAATGATAATAAGATGAAGTTCCTTTATAGGGCTTTAGAACTTTTGCGATTGGAACACAACGAAGAAGGTAGAAAAGCAAGAGAGGGAACAATACCAATGAAACAATTTAGGAATTACCAAGAAAATTCTTGGAAGCCGAAATCTAAAAAGATAGCTAATGAACTAAATCAAATCAAAGAAATAGAAGATATGTTTAGAAGTATGCCAGATGAAAATGGAAAGCCAACGAATCCTAAGCTTATTGAAGTATGTCAATTAAAGATAGAAGGCAAACAAGAAACTAAGTGGGATAAAGATATTAAATTGGAGACAATATAATGGCTATTGAAAACTTTTCAGAATACACCGTAGTCAACCCAGGTGAAATTACTATAACTTCTACCAAGGTAGATATTGCAAATATTGATGTGGGTGATGTTGGCTATGTTTATAAAGATAAAACTGCTGGACATTTTGATGGGGACTTTGAATTTTTATTTGAACAATATCAAAATAGTGCCACAACAAATGGTTTGGCGGGTTTCTTTGTCTTGGCAAATTCAGTAGGCACAAGATTTCAATTATTAGCTGAAAGCACTTTATCTGTTTGGTTTTACGATGAAGCAGGAGATTTGAGAGTTATGTTATATGAGGTTGATTCTGGAACTCCTTATAATGATGGGCCGACAACAGCCGACAGCATAGACACTCTTTATTACTACGAATTTGAAAGAGATGAAACGGTTGGAACCTATGGAACTATTTATCTAAGGCAATATACTGACTCAGGTAGAACTAATTTACTTAATTCTTTATCCGTAACTCTTCATTCTTCTAAAAAAGATTTCAGGTATATTTATCCCTTTCAGAATGATGGACAATGGCCAAGTAATTTTTATACTGCCTATGTTCAGAATCTTGATTTACAGGAGACACCTCCTAGTTCTTCATCTAGTTCCAGTTCCTGTTCCTCTAGTTCCAACAGTTCCTCCTTCAGCAGTTCTTCATCTTGTTCTTGTTCCAGTAGTTCTTCTTTTAGTTCATCATCATCTTGTTCATGTTCTAGCAGTTCTTCTTTTAGCTCATCCTCTTCTTGCTCTTGCAGTTCATCAAGCTGCAGTTCCAGCTCCAGTTTTTCCAGCTCCTGTAGTTCATCCTGCAGTAGCTCAAGTTCATTTTCTAGCTGTAGTTCATGCAGTTCGAGTTGCAGTTCCAGTTCTTCTTGTAGTAGCTCCTATTCTAGTAGTTCTAGCTTTAGCTCATCTAGCTCATGCTCCAGCTCTTGCTCACTAGATTCTACTAAGAGTTATTCAAAGGGGAAATATTTAAATCTGCCGACCGATGGAGCCGACGCAACAAATCCTTTTACTTGTATTGAATATCCTGACGTAGCTACTGACAATAATATTTATGTTCAGCAGTGCGCAAGAAACACTTTAGATCCTTATGGAGTGTTTGTTTGGAAAGATAAACATACTAATGATGAGGATATTATAATTTCAATTTGTAAATTGAAGGCGAGTATAGCGCCTAGTTCTTCGACAATTTATCTCCAGATTTTCAATAGAACTTCTGGAAACTGGGAAACGTTGGATAGCGATGAGGTGACCGCTGCAAACACTGAATTTACTTTGAATGGAGTCCAGTCGATTAATTTAGGCAATTATTATGATGTGAACTTCTGGGTAATTCATAGAATTTATCAAAAAGCCGAACTACCATGATGAAATTGAATCCACCAAAATTAAATGGCACAACTGAAATCGTCTCACAAAGAGCTGAGAATAGCAAAACTTTCAACCTAGACTATGGCAAACGAGCCTTAGAGGTTCATATTGGTGCAATTCACTATAAAAACGATTATACGCCTGATGAGCCTTGGAAAGACATAGACCTTACCTGGAAAGACAACAAGATAACCAAAGCTCCTTACGAGTTGACTCTTGAAGATAACAAAATAACTATCAAGAACAAGAAGAGTGATGAGATTTCTACTATTGAACTATTAGAGATTGGTGGGGAAAGTTTGGTTCTGGCGTCTGGAATGGTTAGTTTTAAAAATGTGGCATTGGATACAGATATTGAAATAGTGGTTGAGAATAGTAGGGTTAGATTTGTTCGTATTCTTAAATCCGATAAATCACCAAAGGAAGCCAAGTTTAAGATTACTGGTAACTTTAGAGTTCAGGCTAGTGATGTGGATGGAAATATACCTATTGAGTCTAGTTTGGTAGACGGCATACTAACCGAGACTTTAAAGCCAGACCGACCTGTTAAGTATCCTGTCAGGATTGACCCTACTTGGCAGGTTGGAGGGGATGAGGGAAGCACGGATGATTGCACTAGAAACACCGTAACGACTGATTTCTTTTCAACAACTTATTCTGCTTTATATCTTGGGTATAGTTCACCAAGTTATCCAAGTAGAGGTTCTGCTGCTAGATTTCTTAATGTTGCCATCCCCACAGGTAGCACAATCGTT
>JAAKFN010000005.1 GCA_011065045.1 Candidatus Anoxychlamydiales bacterium | reverse complement strand
ATCTTTTACACTTCTGTGCGGTATAACTGTTTCTTTATTCCAATCAGATAAATTCAGATCTTCTAATAATTCAATTAAGGCTCTATTAATTATGGGGAAAAGCTCAATGGTATTGATGATAGGCAAGCGATATTTATCTTCAGACATTAGATTCTCCTCATCTGTGTCGAATATTGACAACTCAAACTCATTATTGCCTTTTAGTATGCAAAATTTGTGCAAATATGGCAATATAATTATTCCCGAAAAATGCTAAAAACTACTACTGTACCAGGATTAATTCTTAAAAACTAAAAAAGTGAAATAATGTGAAACATATAAAAAAAGAAAATCTATAAATCAAGTTTTATATCTAAATCTATAGTGGACCCCAAAAATTAGACAGGTCATTAAGTTATACTTTCTGCTAAAATAACCAATTAAGCAGAGGCATTAAAAATGCAAAAAAAGACTTTTCGATCCGCTATTTTCAAGAAAAAAGCAGCATTAGAAGCTGTTAGAGAAATTGAAACAATAAATGAAATTGCGCAAAAATATGCTGTCCATCCTATTCAGGTTCGGCAATGGAAAAAAGAACTTTTAGATAATGCAGAAATGGCTTTTGAAAAAGGAAAGAATAATAACAATAACTATGAAGCAAAAGAAGCTAAACTTCATGAACAAATAGGCAGCTTGTCAGTTGAATTTGAATTTACTTTGATATAAAAACTTGAACCAGCTATTATAATATAACTAAATCATAGGTATGAATGAACTTATGTTAATAAGACAAATTATATTTATTTTATGTTCAATATCATGTTTATATGCAAAAGATCAAATAAACATGCAATTTATAGTTGATGAAAACTATCTTATTGGGCATACATTGTCACTAACTTCATCTCATCATTTCTCCTCAACAGAAAACAAACAAGATATTATTAATTTTCAAAACGAAGTTTGGTTTAAAGATCAAATCGGTTATAGATTACTTCCTTCTCATAAAAAAATGACTCCTACATTGTATAGTCATCCTCAATTACAAGATTTTATGATCTTAACTAAATCCTTAGATTCTTATAAAAAAGTTTTACAGCAAACAATTGAATATAAGAATTTTTGTAAAAATCAATGGAATGATTACTATGATGTCTCAAGTGCTTTTATTCAAAGTTTAACTGGCATACAATTTGAACAAACATTTAAAATTTATATTACTCATCCGAATCAAAGAAATGGTTGTAATATAGGAGATAATACTATTTGTTGGGGTTGTTCCGGCTCATTTGAATTTTATGATTTAGTATATCTTTGGCATGAACTTCTACATTCTTATTTACCTCATGACGATATCTCCCATTGTGTTATTCAGCTTATTACCGACAATGCTCTTCGTCAATTGTTTAATTCAGATCAAGAAATATTTCCATTAATTAGTCACAAATATTTAGACCCTTTAATGGAAAAAATTTATCCATATTGGCAAGAATATTTAAAACATGAGGATCATAATATATTTTATTTTATAGAAAAATTAAATGCTGAGAATTTATAACCGTAAGCATCGATAATAAGATAACAATAATGTTGTGGAAGAATTATATTCTAGCCTGTTAAACTTAAAGAAAAATGATTTGACACAAAAAGAAATGAAAGATTCTGTTGCTATATCAGGATATAATTCTCAATGGCCTCTTCTTTATAAAGAAGAAAGTAAATTGATTTTAAGTGTATTAAATGGTTGGATTGAGAGCATAGACCACATCGGAAGTACTTCAATTCCAAATTTGGCTAGCAAACCAATCATTGATATTTTAATAGGCGTTAAATCCCTTAAAGATGCAGACAGGCATTGCGTAGAAAGATTAGAATCTATCGGCTATCAATATATAAAAAAATATGAAGAAAAAATACCTGAGAGGCGTTTTTTTGTTAAATATAAAGATGGTAACCGGTTTGTTCATATTCATTTAACTGAAAAAAACAATGATTTTTGGAAAAGACATATTGCCTTTAGAGACTATCTACGAAAAAAACCTAAAATAGTAAAAGAATATGAAGAATTAAAAAGAAAATTGGCAACATTTTGTGAAAGCAGAGAAGAATACACTTTTGCAAAATCTGCATTTATAAAAACAATAGAAAAAAAAGCTCTACCTTCAAATCCCAATCATTTTCAGATAGAAAAAGCAAATCTTGAAACTGATAGAGATAAAATAATAGATTATCTTAAACCACATGAATTATACTCTCTTTTTCTCATCGCTAATTTAAAAGATAAAGATTTTCCATCAACCTATTATCTTGCAATAAGAGGTGATGAAATAGTAGGTGTTGCCGCCTACTTTCCTCTATTTCAATCTTTTTCTCTTTTCTCAGAGTATCCACAGATATCTAAGAAATTTGCACATTTTGTTTCCAAAAAGCATGATATCAAAGCTCTTATTGGTATATCTTTTTCTGCAAAATTTGCTTATGAAGAGTTTTTAAAATTAGGATATATATCCAAAAAAGATCCTCGTCATGTTTTTATGGAGCTTAATTTGCGAAATTTTAAATTTTTTCTTTCAAAAGAAGGTAACGTAAGGCCAGTGGAAGAAAAAGATGTAGATTCTATAGCAATACTCAATAGGTATCTTCAGAATCTTTCTCCTGAAGGTCCTATCACTGATATTGAAAGAAATAAGGTGCATTTTAGCCAGGTGAAATATTGTTTAGAGATAGATAATAAAATTGTCTGTTCTGCTGTAAGCAATGGAATTGTTTTTAAGAATTTTCAAATTTTAGGCGTATCAACCCATCCAGATTATAGAAAACATGGGTTTGCTAAAGCTGTATGCTCAGCATTGATTAAACATTTTTTAGAAAAAAACAATGCAAAGAATGGTGTAATTTTTACCGGCTATGATAATATTCCAGCCATTGCCTGCTATCATGCCCTTGGTTTTAAAATTACAAATGAATATTATCTAGCAAATTTTTAATAGGGAGTTTTTTGATGAATGAAAAGATATTAAACCGGATTTGTAATAAAGCTAAAATTCCAGATTTATTAGACACTCTAGTTGATAAATTAACTCTACCTGATTTGCAATCCCTACTTCTTGAAGTTTATAAACGAAAGACAAAAAAATTAACACCGAAATATTTAGTTGATCAATATAAACAAAATCGCTTTGTTTGTCCTTCAAAAGCGGATGTAAAAAAAACTTTAGAATTTGATACTAGAGCTTTTTCTATATTACCAAATGATTTTGAAATATTAGACTTATCTCCGATAGCTCCACTTGGTTGCTCTTCTATTATTGCTTCTGTAGATCAAAATAATGCCCTTAGCACAATTCGTGGTAGCGAAGTATGTTCTGATACTACTAATGTTCTCGCTCTAGAATCAGCTCAGAAAAGACAAGTGTATTTAAAAGAAAATAATCACTCTACACAAAGAATAAAACTCTCAACTAGTCAAAAAGTGGTTAGATGCCAAGTTTGGAAAGAAGCTTCTTCTTTTTCTAATTTTCGTCTTTTTGCAATGACAACAGCAGGCAGAGATAAAGGCTCCTTTACATTTGAAATTGAATCTCTTAGCGAACATCTTTCCTATTATATTACACTTTTAACTCAAATAGCTAAAATAGGCATAAAAGCTCATGATATTTCTGTTCATATTACTGTTTTAGATGAAAACAGATTAGATATTGTGAAAAAGATGTTAAATAAGCTCCAACAAGAAAATAAAGAAGCCTCTTTATTATTAGATCAAGAGCGTGAAAGTGGCAGAGGATATTACAAAGATGTATGTTTCCAGATTTTTGCAAAAAATTCATCTAATGAAAACTTGATGTTAGTAGATGGCGGATTTACCGATTGGACGGCTAAGTTATTATCTAATAAAAAAGAAAGATTTTTGATAAGTGGTCTTGGAAGCGAAAGATTGATCGCTTGTTTTAAATAGTTCTGAGTAAATTAATTTCTTTTTTTACTTCATAAAGGACATTATTCCTTCTAATTATAAATCGGCAAACTACTAGTTTGACTAGTGGACTTTAGATTTAGCGAAAAAAAAGAAAACAGTGTCGTTATATTCTTTTTTGGTTTGACTTTTTTTAATTAGAATGTCATAATTAAAATTAATTTATATTTGGGATTAAGTATGCCAATGAAAGATATCAAAATGTCGAAGAAGGCAAAAAGCCTTTATTCCCATGGAAGAGATGAGAATTAGAGATAAGAAAATAAAAGCCATAATTATTGGAGCCTCTTCAGGAATAGGATGTGAACTAGCAAAAATACTTGCAAGGAACGGATATGAAGTTGGACTTGTTGCTCGACGCATTGATCTATTGCTTTCTTTACAAAAAGAGATAAAAGGAAAAACTTATCTAAAACAAATAGATATTTCTAATCCTTCTAAGGCAATACCTGAAATAGAGTCGCTCATTTTGGAAATGGGGAATATTGATCTTGTTGTTTTGAATGCAGGTGTGGGATTTATCAATTCGGAACTTGATTGGAAAAAAGATAAAGAGACTATAGATGTTAATGTTTCAGGTTTTTGTTCTATAGCTAATGTTTTTATGAAGAATTTTCTATTGAAAGGGAAGGGTCATCTAGTCGGCATTTCTTCTATCGCTGCTCTTAGAGGAAGTGGAGTTTATAGCGCTTCAAAAGCATTTGTTTCGAATTACCTGGAAGGATTAAGACACAAAGCTGTTAAAGAGAAAAAACAGATCATAGTGACGGATATAAAGCCTGGTTTTGTTGATACAGATATGGCCAAAGGGAAAGTATTTTGGATGACTCCTGCAAAGAAGTGTGCTGAGTTGATTTATAAGGTGATTCAAAAAAAGAAATATCATGCATATATTACTTCAAGATGGAGACTTATCGCTTGGCTTTTAAAATGTATGCCTAGATTTATTTATGATCGATTGTTTTGAGGAGTTAATATGAATAAAGAAATAGAGGTAAAAATACAAGCTGACAAGCACATAATCTGCACCGCAATAGAATGGTTAGATAAAAATGCAAAATATGTTAGAGACATTCATCATATTGAATATTACTTGAATAAGCCAGCAACAACGTTCTTTTTTAATGCTCCTGAAGGGTACAAAGATGCTTTAGATTATCTTCGAGTGAGAATAACAAAAAAAGGAGATTCTTTGTGTTATAAAAAATTTCACATGGATCCAATCGAAAAAACGCCTTTATATTGTGACGAATATGAAATCAATGTCTCGGATGGTAAAAAAACATTAGAACTTATGAAAGCTCTTGGATATATAGAACAAACCCTTATGGAGAAAAAAAGAAAAATATATAATTTTGATTGTTTTGAAATTGTTATAGATGATGTAAAAAACCTTGGATTGTTTATAGAAGTTGAACTGAAAGCGTCTGTCCCTAATGCAAAAACAGGAATTAAGATGATTTATGATTTTTTAAAGTTGATTGGAATAAATAAATTTAAATTGCAAAAGCGTGGTTACATAAGTATGCTTTGGAATCCAAAGTATGATTTTAGCAAAAAAGTTTGTTTATAGCTTCTTGATAAGAATCATGTGTTTGTTAGATTTCTCTCTGATAGTTATACTTTTTCATGTTTTTGGAAAAATTAAGACAAAAAGACATCTTAAAGAGAAAGTAAATTACTTTCTCTTTGACATTGACTTCTCCTAGGCTTTGAATTTTAAAATATATCATAGAATCGACAAATGTTGATTCCATGATAACAAACCACAATAAACTCCATTATGGGTCTGTTGAAAGCTAATGAAACATATTCAATTATTTGTTAATTTACCCTCAATCACCTCAACTTCTCCCCTATTACTGTACTATTCTGGAAATATTCACAAATTTAATTAACAATTACTTAAAAAGTTTTATCAATAAATTACTGCTGGTTTCAAGTTTTGATTGCACCAATTAATTTATTAATCAAATTTAGTATTTTTAATGCAAAATTCTCCAAAATCATCGCCTTCTTTATATTGCTCTAATTTTTCTAAATTACTTCGAGCTTCTTCTAATATAGCTACTATCATTTTTTTATCATTTTCACCATGCTGATTATTAAATTCCAGAAACAATGATGCTATTAAATTATTTATATAATTTTTCATTCTAACTTTTAATGGACTTGCATTTTCTTTTGCCCCATATTTTCTTAATAAATCAACACATTTGCTATATGGTTTTTTTTGAAAAAATGAAGCATATCTATAATATACTTGAAGTTTTGTAAAAGGGACTAAAAACATATCATATCTTAAAGATGGATTTAAAAATAAACTAGACAATTCTGGAGCATGCATAGCATAATCCAAAGCAGAAAACCCCAAGTTATCTCTTAAATCAATGTTGTTTCTAATGAGAGGTATTTTTAAAAGTTCTTCCACTAATTTTGGAAATCCTGATACCGATGCATATATTAAAGCTGTCCATCCATAATAGTCTTTTTCATTAGGATCATATCCTTCTTCGATGTGTTTTAATATAATATCGCAATATTCATCTATAGCAGAATTAAATTCATATATATTGCCTGTGGTTTCACTAATACAATACATTCTGTCTGATAATTCATCAAAAATTGTATTATACCATACTTCTGAATTTTCATTTTCTAATTCTAATGAATAGCAATTTCCATTAGAGATGAAAGTTAAGACAAAAATTGTTAAAATAATCAAAAATATATTAACTTTCTTTAAAAATGGATATCCTTTTAAACGAACTTGTTCTCGATAATGAGTTTTACCATTTTTGGTTTTTTTTTCCTGGATATTAGCCATTACAACCTCAATATTTTATTAAGAGCTATACAATAGGATTTTTCAAGAAAAACAACAATAGTAAATTGACAATCTAGTGTTTCTGAAGAGCGCCATAATAAAAGATTAGCAAAGAAATAACAATCAATGATTTAAAATATTTTTTTATTTAAAATCCTTATCGGTTAAATGATATGCTTCTTTAATTTGTTCTTTATAATCACTAATTGAACATAATCCAACTTCAATACGATGAAGATCAAGATTATCGATATCTTCTACGGAATACATAATAAACTTTCCATCTTCTTGTATCCACTGTGTTCCATAAACTTGAGGAAGTTTTTTATTCATATTCACTCTATCAACTAGATACGCAAAACTCTGCATAGAAGCTTCCTTTGCTTTAACCGCAACCTTCAAGAGCTCTAAACAATCTTTTTGGAAATCTAAGTCATTATCTTGATGCTGAATTAATAGCCACATAGCAGATGTTCCTTCCAATCCAACTAGGGAAACGCCAGGCCATCCATATTGATTCACAATTTCTTTTAAGCGCTGAGAGTTTTTTGTATCAATTTCGGCAATAACCTTCCATTCTTCCTCGCTTGGATTCTTGATTGATACAATACTCATACGAGCTTCTTGATCTTTATTGAACATATCCAATAATTCTTTTTGAAGCTTGATATTAAAATTTGAAGAAAAACCATATAAACCTTCTTGCTTAATAATGGCTTGGACTTCAAAAGCGAGAAACTCTTCAAAAGCTCTTTGCTCATTTATAGCATTTCTTACCCTGGTTGAAGATATTTCTTTAGATTGAATAAAACCTCGTATAAAACGGTCATTAATTTTTCCATTTAAATAAGTTAAATCTATATCCCCTAGCAGGGCAACAATAAAAGCATCTGCTTTCAAAGCCATTAATCCACCAACTGTATCCTTATAATGTTTTTCGGGAAGAGGCATTCCTCTCATAAATACTTTTTGATATTTTTCACTAAGAACTTTATCAGGTCCCACTAATCTTTCTAAAATGACATCTGAACCAATTATTCCAATAACCTTTACATCATCTACAATTAGAGAAAACTTATCTTGTAATTCTTTAGGTAACCAATATGTAATTAATACTTTAGGATTATCTTTATAAATACTAGCTATCATTTTTTGACGAATAGAAAGCTCATTTCGATTTTTAAAACTATCTCCATCAGGAGCTGGATAAATCAAAATATAATCAACATACTTTTCATGCAAAGCTGTTTCAATAACATGCTGATGCCCCAGATGAATGGGGTCAAATGAACCAATATAATACCCAAGTTTTTTACCTTTTAAGTTCTCCAAATCGAAGTTTTCATCTAAAATAGAGGCTTTAAGAAAATTAGGAAAAAACAACATTCCTACTCCAAAAAAAAGAAATGCAAAAACAGAAAAACAATTACGCATATTGACCTCCATCAAAATAGAGAAAGTAATAGTATACTAAAAAAATTTATCTTCTTCTATCCAAATTTGTCGAAAATTTTCATTTCGAAGTGTGACATTAGTGTATCGTAGAAGTTTTTCATCTAGAGCTTTTTGGCACAGTTTATTGACATTTTCTCATAGCTGATCATTTAAAAATTTTGGAAAACAGATAATAAAGACACAAAAATTCACGAATATTTCATTTTAAACTCTCAATTGATTTTATTTTGAATAATTTAAAAAATATCCTCTTTTTTCTTCAAGAGGAGATCATGGAAGAGCTATTTATCATTATTAATAGTTTCTTTGCCAATATGCTTCTGTAAAAAAGTTTCCATAGCACGGTAAAAATCAAAATTATTTTCTTCGTTCATAAATCCATGTCCTTCATTATTTTTAACCATATATTCTACAACTACTCCTCTTTTTTTAAGAGCTTCGACCATTTGATCCGAATGTTCTTTTTTTGCTCTAGGATCATTGGCTCCCTGAGCAATAAAAAGTGGAGTTTTTATTTTATCAACATTAAAAATTGGAGATGTCGCTATCAATTGTTCTTTATCGTTTATAGGATGCCCTATCATTTCATAACACATTTCTCTGAATGGTTCCCAATAAGGAGGCAGTGTATCGAAAAAAGTAAAAATATTTGATATACCTACATAATCAACGGCAGCAGCATAAAGATCGGGAGTTTTAGTAATACCACTTAATACTGCATAACCACCATAACTGCCACCTAAAATTCCAATTCTTTTAGGATCTGCTATTCCTTGATCAATTGCCCATTGAACACCATCTGTAATGTCATCTTGCATTTTGAGTCCCCATTGTTTATAACCCGCTTCTAAAAATTTTCGGCCATACCCGGTAGATCCTCTAAAATTCATCCGAAGAATTGCATATCCTCGATTAGCTAAAAATTGATTAAGATGTTTAAATTCCCAAACATCTCGTTCCCAAGGACCTCCGTGAGGAATCACTATAAGAGGAAGGTTATTAGTTTTTTTTCCATTTGGTAGCGTAAGATATCCATGAATAATCAAACCATCTTTAGAAGTATAGGAAATGGGCTTCATCGAAGCCATTTCAGATTCTTTAAGCCAAGGGGAGACATCAAATATTTTTTTTAGTTCCCATTTAACTGCATTAAATAAGTAATAGGATCCTAGTGTTTTATCACTAGTAGAATAAATAATAAATTTTGATTCATTTTTATCATGTGACACGAAATGATTTTCATAATTAGATAATTTTTCATTGATGAAGTTATAAATTTTTTCAAATTCTTTATCAAAGATTTTGTATTCAATTTTATCAGTTAAATAATATACACCAAGGATTTCTTTTCTTTTCTTAGACTTGATAAGAGCATTAACATCCATATTAGGGTGTTCAAAGATACATTTAGTTTCTTTTCCAGATTCCAGATCATATTCAAAAATTGCTTTTTTATCGCGACCGATATTTGAAGATACATAAATTTGTTTATTATCAAAGGTAAAAAATAGTGGCGTAGCAGCTTCTTTAAAATTATAAGTTGCAATAGTTTTCCAATCGCTTTTTTCATCTTTACGATATCTAATCCCACTGTTTACTCCATCAGTAAATCTAGCAACTCGTAACTTTCCTGCATTATCGGTTATCCATTCAGTGACATCTCCTGGATTTTCAGCAACTAGTTCCATTTTTCCTGATTTAGTATCCAAACGATACAAATCAAAAATTTGTTTATTTTGTTTGTTCATCTGAAACAAAATTGTTCCATCATTTTCTAATTCATCTACTAGAGAACAAGTGATATCTCCAAATGGAGTTAGGTCTAATACATCTCCTCCTTTTAAAAAAGTAGAATATACATGAAAATTTTCGTCACCATCATTATCTTGGAGGTAAACAATTGTATCGTTATCAGTCCAAATGTAATGGAGAATATCTCTTTCTGTAGAGAATGTTAATTGTTTTATTTCATTGGTTTCGAGATTTTTTACAAAGATGTTAATTCGAGATTTCCAAGGTTTACCATAAGATATATATTTGCCATCGGGAGATAATTTCACATCTATAGTCTCTGGATTTTTAAAAAAATCTTCCAAAGGAATTTGGTTGTTTATTGAAGCAAAACAAAAATTAATACTCATGACACAACCTAAAGAGATTAAAATGAAAAAAATTTTAAACATATATACTCCAAAATAAATGAAATTATACCAACTTAGTAAATTAAAGGAGTAGTTTTTTCAATTAAGATTACTTTTCAAGATATTTTTTTAATGATTTTTCAAATGCTTAGCTTAGTATGTCCACAACCTTTGTACCAACGGACTTCGAGGAGGAGAGATTTACAGTCAGCCGGAGTACAATCTATAACAATACATTTCAACATCTAATAATCTAAATATTAGATATTTGGATTAAAATATTTATTGATACATGTTCGTTTAAGTTAAAAGAATACGAATGTCAAAAAGCTGAAAATTCAGAAAAAATAATAAAAAAGAATAGCTTTATATAAGAAATAACTAAAAAAATGTTATTCAGTTGCATCAAAAATTTTTAAAGCCTCTCCAAGACATGAAGTTATCCCTTTAAGCCCTGAAACCGTAAGTGTTAATAAAATCACAGATTTAATCTCGTCTCTAGTCGCCCCTAATTTTTTAGCCATGGGAACGTGAAATTTTACTGCAAGAAAATCTCCTTGGGCAACTTTTATACCAATATATATGAAATGTTTTGTTTTTTCATCTAATCCTTTCATTTGAATTAATTCACTTATCAAATTATCAAAAGCATTTGCTACTTTGGGAGCTTCTTTTTTGAAGATTTCTATTGGATTTTTTCCGTTCATAATGTTTCCTTTTTTATGTTTTTTAGAACTAATAGTAGCTCCTTGAAATTTAAAGATGCAATAAATTTATTTAAAACCTATTATAAAAAAAAATGGATTTTATTTATGAGTGAAAAAAAGCATCTATCAACATCTTTTTACATTCTACTCTTTGTAACATTTATTGATTTCATGGGAATTGGGTTAGTGTATCCAATTTTCTCTAACATTTTATTTGATAAAACACTTTTATTTCTTCCTAAAGCAACTTCTAATGAGATGAGAGGTATTTGGCTTGGACTTTTATTTGCAGCAATGCCTTTTGTTCAGTTTTTCTCCACTCCTATTTGGGGAGCTATATCCGATGGAAAAGGAAGAAAAAAACCACTTCTTTTAAGTTTGAGTATAACTATTTTAGGACATTTAACTTCACTTTTAGGAATTTTAACTAAAAGTATCTCCTTATTACTTCTTTCTAGAGCTATTTTAGGAATAGGAGCTGGTAATATTTCAATAGTTCAAGCAGGTATTGCAGATTTGAGCTCTAATGAAGCAAAAGCTAAAAATTTTGGTCTCTATGCTATGGCAATTGGATTAAGTTTTACATTTGGACCCATTATTGGAGGATTTCTAATAAAATGGGGATATGATCTTCCCTTTATTTTTGCGTCCTCTATCACTTTTCTAAACTTACTTTTAGCTTTTATCTATTTCAAAGAGACTATTCTAAGCTCAATAAAACACAAACTTTCTATTACCATAGGAATAAAAAATCTTATCAAGGCGTTTAAATATAAAAATATTAGAGTAATCTTTATCTGTTCATTTTTAACTGCTTTTGCTTGGACCTACTTTATGGAATTTATCCCAGTTTATTTAATTACAAATTATAAATTCACTCCTGAAAATGTTGGTGTTTTTTATGGTTCAATCGGTGGCATTTATGCAATTAGTGCAGGATTATTAATAAGGCCTTTTTTAAAAAGATTTAAATCAGAGTCTCTATTTTTTTATTCTACATTTTTTGCAGCTATCTCTTTATTGACACTTCCCTTTATTCCATATTCTTTTTGGATATGGATTTTTGTAATATATTATAGTTATATTGTTGCCTTCTTAGGACCAACCTCTACTGCAATAATCTCGAATAGTGCCTCAAAAGAAATCCAAGGAGAAGTTTTAGGAGTTTTAGGATCAGTAAACACAGCATCTTATGCACTCAGCGCTTTAATCGCAGGCGTATTTGTAGGGATGATGCCCATTCTTTCTATTTGGATTTCAGGGGCAACATTTTTTATAGCTGCAATAGTTTTATTTTTCACATTTACTAAAATGATCTTTAACAGAAATCTCAATAAGGCAAATTAAATGTCTGAAAAACTGCCAGAGGTCACAAAAGAATACTCAAAACTAACAAAACACTCATCTGGCAGTGTTAAAGAACTTTTTGCAATATCCTTTCCTTTAATGCTCTCTTTTTTATCCAACTATTTAATGTTATTTTTCGATAGATTGATAATTGCTAATTATTCCCTGCAAGCTATGAATGCCATAACAGCTTCTAGCCTGTTTTGTATGATATTTCAGTATGGAGCGATAGGAATAGCATCTATAGCTGAAGTCTTCGTTGGACAATTTAATGGAGCTAAAGAGTATTTTAAAGCAGCAAGTCCAACATGGCAGATGATCTGGTTTTCTTTAATGTGTTTTCCTATATTTCTTATTCTCGCCGAGTTTGGAGGTCCTTTTTTTTTAACAGATTACCATTATCATGATTATGCTCTGCCCTACTACAAATGGATAATGTATTTTAGTATTAGTTTTGCTATTCAAACCTCTATATCTGCTTTTTTTATAGGAACTGGAAAAGTAAAAATTATTACAATCGCTTCAATTTCTGCAAATATCTTAAACATTTTGTTAGATTTTTTACTTATCTTTGGTATCAAAGGTATTGTGCCATCTTTTGGCACAAAAGGAGCTGCAATAGCTACTGGCTTTGCTCAAATTTTTCAAATAGGATTTTTACTGATCTTCTTTTTCAGCTCAAAAAACAGAAAAAAATACAAGACTCATCATTTAACATTTAGACCTAAACTTTTAAAAAAATGTCTGCGTATAGGAACTCCTTCCGCAATAGGACATATGATTGAGATTGCAGCTTGGGCTATCGTAATGAACATGATGACGCTAATACCAGGAAACTTCCTTACCGTAATGGCTGTTGGTCAGAATTTATTTGCAGTAATTGCTTTTGCAAATGCGGGATTACAAAAAGGAGTGTCAACAGTAGCTGCTAATTTAATTGGAGCTAAAAATTATTTAAAAGTATCAAAAACTTGGCTTTCCGCTGTAAAAATACTTTTAATATTTTCTGCTATTGTATCATTAGTATTACTTGTTTATCCAGATCCATTAATTAATGCTTTCATTGATAAAGAGACTTCCAAAGAAAATATTGCAACATTATTTACTCTTCTTAGAATCACTTGTATATTTTTATGGATATATTTCATAGTTGATGGTCTTACTTGGATTTCAGCAGGCATTTTAACAGCAGCCGGAGATACAATGTTCATAATGATAATGAACGCTTTTGGGGCTTGGTTTTTTGCTCTTTTACCAATATATTTTTTCGTATATAAAAATCCTACTTGGCCACCTTTAGTTTGGTTACTCATGGATTTTTATGGAGTTATGAATGCAATTTGTTTTTATCTAAGATATAGATTTGGAAAATGGAGAAAAAGGAAAAATAAAGTTCTATCATCATAGCAACTTTCAATCAATATTAGTTAATTCTATTTTTTTTTATACTGATAGCAATCGTTTTTAATATGAAGTTTAATATTTATTGAGCTCTACAACCTTTTATCTCGAGCTGAACTTTCTGATTGCTAAAGTAAAACTAATAGCAAAGCTGCCATTTGGCAGCTTTAACTTATCTAAAAAATTGAATTTATAATTTTTCAGATTTTTTTTCTTTTTCTAGATTTGAGAAAAGACTAATGGAGTAGTCCATCTGTATAACCTTTATCATATCCAGATATTTTCCCATCTGAGTATCCAGAATTATATCCATTTAAGTATCCAGTAGTATGTCCACTTGAATATCCTTGATCGTATTGATAATTTGAATAATCAATAAATAGATTTGTAAATTCTGCAAAAGAAATAGGTCTTGCAAAAGCAACTTTATTGCCGCTTAAATTCTCAATTACATAATCAAATGAGCGAAGTCTTTTTTCATCTTCTCCTTTTAATTTCCCCATCAGAGCTCGATCTAAATTATTCTCTCCAATAATAATTTGATCTTGAACCATCCAATCACCTTCTTTCCATAGGAAGTTTTCATCTACATCTATTTTAACGCTATTCCACCACTCTGACCATGTTTGAGAGCGAGGTTTAAAACAAAATAGTTCCCACATAGAGTTATCATCTAACATTACAACAAAGGTATTTCCAAAAGATACATAGTGCTGCATATAAAACTTTTCAAAAACAGGCTGATCAGCCTTTGCTTTTGAAAAAAATAAAGCTAAGAAAATTGTTAAAACTACAAATAATTTTTTCATAAATCTCTGCCTTGCTCATATTTTTAGAGCTTTTATATTCTTTAAATAAAAGCAGATGAATATATCAATTATACTTTTCTTTGAGAAGAAAAAAAAAGTATAATTGACTTTTGAAATTTGAAAAAACTAGTCTTATAAAAAGATCTATCTAACAGAGATGCTAGATCCTTTTATTGTGATATCAATCTGATCACGATCACGCTCTACTCTAAAATTTCTTGAGTAGTTTCTATATTTTGATCCGAAATAATCTTCATTTTCTACTCTCCATTTAATCGTGTGATATCCGGGTCGTAGAGAGAAATAATATCTTCTTCCATCTCTTGCGCCATTTAGATATATAACTCTTCCACCGATTTGAATTTCTCTAACTTTGGCATATTTAGTATCAAATACTTCACAATTAACTCTTACATATTCCCTATAAGGTCTTTCGTAGTAGTAACGATCGCGAGGAGCACCAATTTCAACCCTAAATTGAAATCCGCCGCCATGTCGACCACGTCCATGTCTAGTACGACTATGACCGCGTCCTCGGCCATGTCTATCTCTAGCAACAATTTCTTGATTTTGAGCCTTTGATTTTTCAGCTGTTGGTTTTTCTGTAAAAGCAACAAATGTTGCAAATATAGATAAACTAATTAATAGCTTAATAGATAAGTTAAAATATCTTTTCATAAATCCACCTTGTTTTAATTTTCTAATAACCGAAAAAGAATTATTTTGAAAAGAAAATAAAAAATAACTTGAAGCCGCTGTGCTGCAGCTAATTATCTATTTGCAAATAAAACGCAATTATCAATTACATAAATCGCTAGTTATTAAAATAAAACAAAAAAAACTAGATTTAATTAATATATAAAAAATCATTTAGATTTTTTAATAAAATCACCAAAAAAATTATCCCAACTATAGATCATAAAATTTTTACCTTTTGAATTATGGCATGCAAATAACCCATTTGGATATTTTGGCTCAATCCTTGCATTTGTCGCTGCTATACCATCTGTATTTTTTGCATGAAGAGAAGATATAGTCTTTATAAATTTATTATTGCCTTCTCTTTCATAGATTTTAAAAGACGAGTTTCCTTGGGAAGATAAAATTAAATAACCAGTATCATTAGTATTTTCATACAAAGCGAGACCTTCTCTATCTCCTCTTATCCCATCTTGAGTAGCAAATTTCAAAATAAGAGAATTATCATTTTTATCAGGATCAGCAATATACTTTAAGATAGCATTACTCTCATCTGAGAAGTAGACGTATCCGAGATTATCGTCTGCAACCATACCCTCTACAAAACTTTTTTGATCATTTATTCCAAAGGATCTAATGAGAATTCCTTCAACTTTTGAGTTCCCATCATCTCTGAGCTCTATTTGATGAATATTATCTTTATGTTTGGAGCTTACAAATGCAAATATTTTTCCATCGCCATCTCTTTTATAAAGACAAATCCCATAAGTATCTTTTGTAAAATTAGTGGGTATTTTTTTATCTGTTGTAATGTCGATTAGCCCTCTATTTTTAGCATCTATTTCAAAAACTTTTATTTCGTTTGTAGATCTTAAAGCGCAAATGACAATATCAACTTTTCTATTACCTAATTTCATGCTATATCTAACATCAACTCCAACTGGACGGTTTAAAGTTTTGCTTTTAGAGACAAGTTTTCCATTTAAATCCCAAAGATACAAAGCTCCATTTTTATCTTTGTCATTTCCAATTAGAAGACTTTTTGTAGGATCTTTCTCATCTATCCAAAACTCGCACTCATCAGCGTCGCCATTAACTTGGCTTGTCTCAGTTGCAGGAATTGGTCCTCTTAAAATTGAGCAGCTAGACATTACTAAAATAATAAAAAAATAGAATATTTTTTTGAACTTACCCATATCATTTTTTTTAGCAAAAAGTGATATTTATAACAAAATAATTTTTTATTTTAGATCTTAAAGAAAAGCTAATATTAAATAGATTGCCCAAGAATATAAGCTGTAGTCCAAGCATTTTGAAAGTTAAATCCGCCAGTTACACCATCTATATCTAAAATCTCGCCGGCAAAAAATAGATTTTCACAAATTTTACTTTCCATCGTTTTAAAGTTAACTTCTTTAAGTGTTATACCACCACAAGTAACAAACTCTTTTTTGTTGGTTGTTTTTCCATTAATTGTATAGCTATCTGAGCTTAACTTTTTAGATAGAATTAAAAGATCTTTCTTAGGAAGATCTTTTAGTTGTTTTGTAAAAGTCTCATCAAAAAAATCTAAAAAGGCAAACCAAAGATTTTTTGGGAGGTGAAACAGATTTTCTGAATATAGTGTTTTTTGAGATTTCGTATTTTTTAGATCTATTAGTTTTTTGAAAATCTCATCTTCTGATAAATCAAAAAGCCAGTTAACTATTAATTCTGCCTTATAACTTTTATCAAAGAGGTATCTAGCAGCAAAAGATGACAGCGTTAAAATAGCCGGACCACTAAAACCAAAGTGAGTTATTAACATGTCTCCTTTTTGAGAGAACTTGCTCCCCTCTATCTTAAGTTCTACTAAAAGGGCTATTCCACTTAAATCTTTTAAAGTAAATTTTGAGATATTAAACCCAAATAAAGATGGAATAGGTTTTTTAATTGTATGGCCCAAATCTTTTGCTATCTCAAATCCTTTAGTGGAACTTCCTGTAGTTATTGCAAGTTTTTTAGCTATGAAAGTTTTATCTTTGGTGCTTACTTTAAAACTCTCATTTTCTTTATATACTTTTTCAATATCTTGATTTTTTAGAATTTCTATATTTAAAAGTTTTGCTCTTAATAAAAGGCTATCTACTATAGTTGCTGAGCTATTACTTTGAGGAAAGATCCTGCCATCTTCTTCTTTTTTTAGTTTTACACTGTTTTTTTCAAACCATCCTATAGTCTCTTTTGGACCAAATTGATGAAAAGGACCAAGAAGCTCTTTTTGACCTCTTGGATAATTTCTTGCAAGATCTTTTGGATCAAGATCCATTGGATTTAAGAGGCCATTTGTAACATTGCATCTTCCACCGCCAGATATTAGGACCTTATGTAATAGTTTTTGAGATTTTTCTAATACTAAAATTTTAATATCAGTTTTTTTCTCTTTAGCTGAGATAGCTGCAAAAATACCAGCAGGACCTCCTCCTATAATTATTAGATCGTACATATTAGATTTTGCTTTTTTAATGGCTAAATAATACCATAAAATTTATATTTTTGATAAGAATCAGGTATTTAAATTTAATAGAAGTAATGCTATAATTAGTGAAAAAATATACAAAAAACAAAATAAATCTTTAAATCAATTTATTTTTATATAATCTCAAAATAGATTTATCATAAGTTAAGGGACTAAAAAAAAATGTTTAAACCAAAAAAAATCCGAAATATTGCAATTATTGCCCATATTGATCATGGCAAAACTACTATGCTAGATAGTTTACTAAAACAATCCAATGTTTTTCAGTCTCATGAAAAGATTCCAGAAAGAGTTATGGATAGCTACGATCAAGAACAAGAAAGAGGTATCACTATTTTTTCAAAACATACCTCTATCTTTTATGATGATTATAAAATAAATATTATAGATACCCCAGGTCATGCTGATTTTTCTGGTGAGGTTGAAAGGATTTTAGGGATGGTTAATTCAGTTCTTCTGCTCGTTGATGCAAAAGAAGGGCCTATGCCTCAGACTAGATTTGTATTAAAGAAATCTCTTGAATTAGGGCTCTGTCCAATTGTTGTTTTAAATAAGATTGATAAAGATGGAGCTGATGTAGAAAGATGCTTAAATCAAACATTTGATCTTTTTGTTGAGCTCTCTGCTACAGATGAACAGTTAGATTTTGCTTATATCTATGCATCTGGAGTTAATGGCTATGCTATTAAAAATGAAAATGATCCAAAAGAGAATATGAAACCTCTATTTGATTTGATCATAGAAAAAGTTCCAGCACCTAAAGGAGATATTAACGCTCCTTTTTTAATGCAAGCTGCAACAATAGATTATGATAATTACTTAGGAAGGCAAGCCTGCGGCAGAATCTTAGAGGGCGTTGCAAAAAAGGGAATGGAAATTAAAAGAATCGATAAAGATGGCATTGAACAAAACTTTAAAATACAAAAAATAAATGGCTACCATGGCCTTAAAAAAGTTGAGCTCTTGGAAGCTGGTGTTGGTGATATTGTTACAATTTCAGGACTTGAAAAAGTTAGTATTGGAGATACTCTATGCGATTTAGACAACACAAAAAAACTATCTCCTATTTCAATAGAAGAGCCAACTCTATCTATCGATATTATGGTAAATTCCTCTCCTTTTTCTGGTAGAGACGGAAAAAACCTTACTATGCACAAGCTCAAAGAGCGACTTCTTAGAGAGAAAAAAGCAAATGTCACTTTAAAAATTGATATCCCTGACAATGTTACAGATAGAATTACAGTATCTGGTAGAGGAGAGTTGCATTTAGCTGTTTTAATAGAAGCTATGCGAAGAGAAAATTTCGAAATTACTGTCTCAAAACCAAAAGTAATTATAAAAGAGCTTGATGGAAAAAAATGCGAACCGATTGAGAGCGTTCATATAGAAGTCCCAAAGGAATTTTCAGGAGCTATTATAGAAGAAATGTCTAATAGAAAAGGAGAAATGCAATCTTTAGATACAAATGAGCTGGATATCTCACGCATGAATTTTTTAGTTCCAACAAGAGGTTTAATGGGCTGTTTAGGCGAGCTTCTAACTCTATCGAGAGGTCTTGTTATCATGACCTCAATTTACGATCATTTCGCTCCACTTAAAGGACACATTCCTGGAAGAAAAAGAGGCGTTCTAATTTCTATATGCAAAGGCACAACTAATGGATATGCTTGTCTGAACTTACAGAAAAGAGGCACCTTATTTGTTAAACCATTAGATGATGTTTATGAAGGAATGATTGTTGGAGAAAATTCTAGAGAAAATGATTTAATTATTAATGTCTCAAAAGCTAAGCAACTAACAAACTTTAGAACCACTCTTAAAGATGATAATATTATCCTTACCCCACCTAAAACATTTACTTTAGAAGAAGCTATTAGCT
Source organism: Candidatus Anoxychlamydiales bacterium (assembly GCA_011065045.1). Classification (GTDB taxonomy): domain Bacteria; phylum Chlamydiota; class Chlamydiia; order Chlamydiales; family SM23-39; genus JAAKFX01. The sequence goes on along the minus strand of JAAKFN010000005.1, from coordinate 13,742 downwards.
ACATTGAAGATGATGAGCTTGTAGAAATAACTCCTAAAAATATCCGTCTTAGAAAGCGTTATTTAACAGAAAACGAACGTAAAACATTTGATCGAAAAAAAAGTTAGATCTAAATAAAGCTATTTAACACTAACTTTTTTAGAGCTTTTTTCTTTTACAAAAAAGAGCAATATAAAAGCTAAAACAAGAGTCATTGGAAGACAAGATAGAGCTATTTGATAGTCTTCAACTCTATAGACTCTTATCCCTTCTACTATACTTCCATTCCAATTACTATCTAGTAAACGCCCAACAAGAGGTTGGAAAATAATATCTCCCATTGAGATTATAAAATTTGTAAAAGCTGCGGCTGTAGCTTTTGCTTTAAAAGTATTTAACTCTATTGCTAGAGAAAAACTAAGAAGTTCAGCTGATGAAAAGAGCCCTACTAAAAAAAGTAAAACATAGACTATGTATATATGTATAAAAGGAAAATATATCACAGGCACAAGACAAAGTAGGGCTCCTATTACTCCAATTCTAATTGCTATTTTTCTTTCCCCCAAAAGATCTGAGAAAAACCCCATTAAAGGCCCGCCTACTAACCATCCAGCAAAAAATATAGACATTGCATAACCTGCAACTTCTTTACTTACTGAATAAGCCTTTTGAACAAAAGAAGCTCCCCAAAGCCCTGCAAAGATAGTAGTTGTCATATAAAATAAAAGAGCGGCTACACCATTAATCCAGGTAGATTTCTTTGATATTATAAGCTTTATGTTTTCAAAAACATGAATTTTTAACTTAGCTGTTTTCTTCTCTATTGTCTCATCTCTTTTATCCATTTTGAAAACAAAATAGATAATAATGCCTAAAACAATACCAAAAACACCAAACACAAAAATACTCTCTCTCCATCCAAAGTTTTTAATAAATCCAGCCAAGGGACCGTTTCCAGCAGATGCGCCTAGCATTGCAAGGGAGTTTGCTGCTCCAATTAAAAAAGCTCTCTTTGTCTGATCAAACCAATTAGAGCTAACATATATCATCGCAATGAAAGCAAAAGAAGAGCCAGCTCCAATTAAACCCCTTCCAAGACCTGCAAAAGCTAAATATTTAGATGAAGCAAAAACAAGAGCTCCTAAGCCGCATACAATTGCAGCTGAGCTCAAAACTTTTTTTACTCCAAAATGATCCATTATCATTCCGACAGGAACTTGCAATGGACCGTATGAATAAAGATAAAAAGAGGTTAAAAGACCAACTGTAGAAGCAGTAATACCAAAGCTATTCATTAAGTCATCAATCATAACACTTGGAGATACTCTTAGAACAAATTCATAGAAATAAAATATTGCGCAAAGCCCCCAGATAACCCACTTTAAACTCACACGACTTTTGATAAACCACCTCATTTTTTGATAATTATCAAAAGGATAATAGATAATTTTTTTATAAAAAGCAACTATCTAAAACTTAAAAAAATTTGATGAAAGTCGTTGATTTATAATAATTTTTAAACATATAATGTTTTTTCTTTATAGCGGTTTTCATATGGAATATATAAGAAAAAATTGGCTTATTAGCTTTATTGTAATTTGTTTAACCTCTTGGATATCTCTGCTTTTTTTCACACCTAGTCTTTTCGCTATTTTTATACTAGCAATTGGAGCTGGTTTCGGAGGAGCTACTTATTATTTTGGCTATAAAAAAAGAGGAACTACTTGGCTTTCTTGGATTTTAGTAATAAGAGCAATTAGTCTAATTGTTACCTTTTTTCAAATCATCTACCTTATCGTTTCACACAAATTAAATACCTATCTTATAAATTTAGCATCAGTTACTGGAAAATCTGCTTGGACTGTAGAAGCTCTTTGGCTCTTTGGACTAGGTATGAGTGTCTATTATTGGGTTTGGAGCTATCAACTTAGAAAAGCAAATAAGCTTTCAAAAGAAAAAGGCAATTAAAAGCCTTATCTAGGAATTTTTGTTATTTTTTTATCGTGATGTAAAAAGAAGAGGAAAAAGATTATTCCTACAACAAATAATGATAATGATATCAGCCACACTCTTTGAACAGGTATTTTAAATGTTAAAGCAACTATACCAATAGCAATAAGATATGATATATAATCTGCAGACGCTAACATTCCAAAAACTTTTCCATGATCATGATGGTGACGTTTTCTTGTGAACAAACAATACACACAAGAATATGCAATTGAGTAGCTCGTTCCTAAAATGATCATTGTAGCAACTAATAAAGGCCTATTTATCCATCCAAATATTTTAGAAAAAAATAAAATGAGAAAAGAAATTAACACCATTATTAATCCTGAAAAAAATGTTTTTTCATCTGAGAATTTTGCAAACTTTAAAAATAGAACCCCTGTAAAAGCACCTACAATCATTTCAAAAGGCACGAGCTGTGTTAAAAAATTTTTAAAAGCCTCATTTCTAAAAGTGAACTGATAAATAGATAGTTCTAAAAAAAGATATCCAAAAAATCCAAACATAAAAGATTTATGCTTTAAAAAATTATGATAGATATATTTAACTTCATTTGAAATAGATATACGCTCCTTGGAATAACGAACATTTAAATCTACATCTTTAGTATCTTTATAAACTAAATAAACTAAAATAATGCAAATAACTAACAAAAAATAGGATAACTCAAGCATGGCTCCTGAGTGAGTGAAAAATCTAGATAATACATGAGAAAAGTCCCCTACAAAATAATAAAAAAGCACCATAGCCATAAAAAATCTAAAATTCATAAATTGTTTAGATATATCTTTATATGCAGAAAGCACAATTGGATTTACATTACCAGCAACACCAAACATCACAATGTAAATGATTAAATATAATATATTGTTTTGTGAAATCCAAAAAAGAAAAAAAACAGATGAGATCAAGGTAATAAGCAAAGCAAAAATAAGCGCTTTTTTTCTACAATAATAATCAGATAAACCTCCTTGAATAGGAGCGCAAAAAAAAGCGATGATACTTACAAAAATAGGAATTGCGAATTTATAGGTAGTCTCAGGCTCAAATCTAATTATTGCAATAAATAATGATTGAGTAACTAAAATACAAAAAAGCAGCAGTTGACTTACAAACGTGATCATAAATTTCTTATATAATTTTTTTTATTTTTACACACTTTTTTTTTAGCTAGATATTTTAAAATTTATTTTAAATCCCTACTAGAAAAATGATTTTCAAATAGACCCTAATCATCTATAATAGTTTATAAATTTTATTGGGGTGCTACAAAGCTGAGAAGCAAAAAAAATGCTAACCCAAAGAACCTGATCTAGATAATGCTAGCGCAAGGGATTTAAAATGTTTTTATTAATTATTGGCTCTATTGCATCCATTACATCAACAATTAGTTTGATTCCTCAGCTTCTTCAAACATACAAAACCAAATCTGTAGCTGATCTATCTCTTCTAATGCTTGTTAATTTTTTCATTTGCTCAATTTGTTGGGTTATATACGGAATCATCTTAAAAGCTGGATCTGTTTGGATAACAAATATTATAATGCTAATTTTTTCAGCTCTCTTGATCATTTTGAAAATCAAATACGAAAGAAAATAATATGGTTCATAAAATATTGAATTCTTACAAAAGCATAATCTTTTTAAATGGAGATTTTCCAAATCAAAAGCTCTTTGATTACATAGATTTAAATACAGTTATCATAGCAGCAGATGGAGCCTCTGATAAACTAAAAGATTGTTTGATAAAACCAAACTATAACATAGGAGATGGAGACTCTATACGAGAAAACAAATCAAATTCCTTCATTAAAATCTTAGATCAAAACAAAACTGATTTTGAAAAATCCATTATCTTTGCGAAAAAGCTAAACCTTATGCCCTCTTTAGTTTTAGGTTTTAGCGGAGGTGAAATCGATCATATAATTGGAAATGCTCAAATTATTACAAAATACTCTGAAAAGCAAGAATTGTTTTTTTTAGATACCTACCCAACAAAAAATGGGTTTGGCACAAAGCTTGGAGTTGTCTTAATGAAAGAGTTTAATATCAATCTAAGCCCCCTCTCAACTATTACAATAATTCCGTTTGAAGAATCTATAATTACTACAAAAGGGCTCAAGTGGAATTTAAAAGATAAAACAATAGATAGTAGCTTTTTTTCTTTGAGAAATTACAATACCTCTAATGAAGTCATATTTAAGTTAAGCAAAGGCAGAGCTCTTATTATTTTGGATATAACTCAAGAGATTGCAGCTTTAAAAAGCATCTCAAAGGTGTTAATTTAATTTTATTCAATTCCAATAAACAGATCCAAAACAGTATTAGTGTGATCTGATGCGCGCTCATCGTATATCTCAAAATCAGATAGGTAGCGTCTTGCTCCACCTAAATTTTTAGGCGACATTTTCCAAATTTCTTGCCAAGCATTAATGCAGACATTTGGCATAGGACCTGGATCTGTAGTAAATTTTACATATTTCTGAGCTGATATTGTCATAGTCTCTAAATCAGATGGAACATCTTTTAAAGATGAAACTTCTTCACCAATGAAATAGGTATAGGGCTCTGTCCAATCGCCCTCATATTCAGTATATACGCAATAAGTCACATTTGGTTTCTTGCGATTAGGGATTTTTTCAAAAAGCTGCTGATGAAAGTATTGCATTACACAAGGAGTAATTTGACTTGTTTCTGGATTTGTTTCATTCTTAAAACTTGTACGTACCTTAATACCTACTAAATTTATCTCAGTTAGTTTAGTTGATAATTGTTGCATTTCAAACTCCTTTTTATTTTTTTCTCCTAAAGCATTTGCATAATTTGAATCATTTGCAAATGTAGCTATACTGATACAACATAAGATCAAAATAAATAATTTCTTCATCTTTTCTTCCTTTTTTTAGTTCAAATTTATTTTTTTACATTAATCCTGGAAATTGATGTAATTTCATTTTATATCGATCATGATCACCATAAATATTTATTTTAGTATTGGGACCGTGTCTCAGTTTTGTAGGAATTTCCAAAACGGATGAAAATGTATTAAATAAAGATATAATAGAACTTTCAAAAGCATATTGAAAAATTATTCCAGAAGAGATGCCAACAAAACATAAAGTAAGTTCTGCAAACGCAATACTTGCATGTGTTAAAAATTGATAAGCATATAAAATAGGAGCTACAATAGCAGCTATTCTTGGCAATAATTCTTTTAAAATTTTATTTTTAGGTTGATTTGCTTTATTAAAAGATTTTTCCTCTAACGCATATGCAGGACATAAAATTGGATTTATATGAATATCCATAATTGAACCTCTAATTTTTTTAATAAAAATTTTAAGCTTCTTTCAAATAACAAGCAAACTCTTTTATAGATCAACATTTAGTTTTGAATATAGATTTGTATCTAAGAATAAATTAGATTATCGAACGGTCTCGTAACCACCTAAGACTCCATCTTTCGATAGAACAACCTGCCAAAGCTGGATGCTCCTTGAGCGGAAAGCTCCTGCGCAAGATAGAAGATAATATTTCCACATTCGATAGAAGTGAGGAGAATAGTTATTCTTAATTTTATCCCAATTATTATCAAAATTCTTAAACCATACCATTAGAGTCTTGTCATAATCGACACTAAAATTATGCCAATCTTCCATGACAAATAACCCTTCTATTGATTTTCCAATTTGCGCAACTGAGGGAAGCAGTCCTCCTCTAAAGATATATTTATCTATCCAACGATCTCCTGTTACATTAGAGCTATTTCCTCCAATTGTATGCACCATAACCATTCCATTATCATTTAAACATTTATGAACAACTTCCATAAAAACTCTGTGATTTTTCGCTCCTACATGTTCAAACATACCTATCTCAACAATTCTATCGAATTTCTCATTCAAATCTCTATAATCCTGCACACGAACCTCTACAGGAAGTCCTTTACATACCTCTTTAGCATAAGCTGCTTGATTCTCAGAAAGAGTAATTGCAACGACATCTACTCCATACTCTTCTGACGCATACTTTGCGAAACCACCCCATCCACAACCAATATCTAAAACTCTCATTCCCTTTTCAAATCCAAGCTTTCTTGCTATCAGATCATATTTTGCTACTTGAGCTTCATTCAAGTTTTTTGCATTTTTCCAATACCCACAACTATAAGTCATAAGAGGATCTAACATATTTTGATAAAGGTCATTACCCAACTGATAATGTTCATTAATCACTCTCATGCTACCTGATCTATCCTGCCTATTGAAAAACTTAGCTTTTAGATAAGCCCAAATATGGGACCATGTAGGTTTAAAATTGTTTTCAAGATCAGCTCTTAATATTTGATATATAAAAACATCTAATGCTTCTGTATCCCAAACATTTTCTACATAAGACTCTCCAAGACCTAAAGATTGATCCCTAAGTACTCGATCATAAAATGCTTCATCATGAACCTGGATATCCCAAGATCTATCCCCATTGATCTTTATATCTGCAATAGCGATCATCTCCTCTACAATATCTTTTGATGAAGAAGCTTCGATTTGATTAGATGATAATAAAAAAAGAAAAATAATAAATAATCTTCTCATAGTTTTTTTATGAATAATTTTGAAAAAAATAGCAAGAAAATTTTTTAATGTCTTTTTTTTCGATATGTCTTTTTTTAGGGTAGATTATCAAAAATGATGCCTACTAAGGGTGGGGACATTCTGTCCCTACCCTTCTAAAATGCAGGATCTCGCCGACAATAGATTTTTTGATTTAAAAAAAATGAAATTAAGCTTTTTTGTCTAACTCTTCCCATCTAATATAAAGCATTTCAATTTCATTTTCTAGAATAGCAAGCTCTCTACAAACTTCATTAAGACGATCTTTATTTTCTATTACATCTTTTTGATTTAATAGAGCATTTAGATTTGATATTTCTTTCTCTAGTTTAGGGATATTCTTCTCTATTTCTTCATACTCAGTTTTCTCTGAATATGTGAGTTTTTTAATACTAGAATCAATTTTTTTATGCTTTGATTTTTCTTTTTTAGAACTTTTATCATTTTTTCTAGATGCTTCAAATTGAGCATAATCAGAAAAAATGGAAATCTCATCTTTATTTTCTAAAGAGATTATTGAATTACAAACTCTATCAATTAAAAACCTATCGTGAGTTATTAACATTATAGCTCCATTAAACTCTAAAAGGCTCTCTTCTAAAGTATCTAGAGTTTGAATATCTAAATCATTTGTTGGCTCATCTAAAAGCAAAACATCAGCAGGTTCTAGAAGAAGATGAGCGATAGATATCCTTGCTCTTTCACCTCCTGATAATTTTTTTATTTGAGAACCTAAAATATCTTTAGGAAATAAGAATCTTTGACACCATGAATTAACATGAATCTTTTTATTTTGAAATGTCACGAACTCACCGCTTGGACAAAGAGCTTCTTTAAGAGTTAAATTTTCATCTAATTTCATCCTATGTTGATCAAAATAAACAATTTTCAAGTTATCCGCTTTTTTTATTGTCCCACTATCTTGAGTAAGCTCTTCAGCTATTAATTTTAAAAGCGTTGTCTTTCCACAACCATTCGGACCAATGAGACCTATTCTAGTTTTTGGTGACAGCATAAAACTTAAGTTTTTAAAAAGCTCTTTTCCATTAATACTTTTAGAAACAGATTTTAGAGTTACTAATTTTTTTGTTCCCCTATCTGTTGAAGTAAAATCTATTTTAGTTTTTTTAGTTTCATTTCTTTTTTTTAAACTAGCTAATCTCTCAAATATTTCATGAGCTTCATCTATTCTTGATCTTGATTTAGTTGTTCTTGCTTTTACACCTTGTTTTAGCCAATGAGCTTCTCTTCTAGCTTTTGTAGAAAGCGTTTTTTCTTGCTTGATTTGACCTTGTAAAAAAGTATCTTTTTTCTTTAAAAAATCTAAATAAGATCCATCAGATACAAAAATATGATTTGGATATACATCAGATATTTCTATAATTTTATTACAAGCATTTTGCAAAAAGTATCTATCATGTGAGACCAGGATAAAGTTTAACCCTTTTTTTTGTAAAAAGTTTTCCAGCCATAAAAGAGACTCTAAATCCAAATGATTAGTAGGTTCATCTAAAAGAAATAAATCCGGAGATAATATGAATGCCTCTGCAATAGATAATCTCTTCTGCCATCCTCCAGATAGTTTTGAAACGTCTACTGAAGGGTCTTTAAAACCAACTTTATTAAGCCATTTATCGACTAATAACTCTTTATCATATTCAGATAAGCTCTCATCTTTTAGAGCATGTTTCAGAACATCTTTAATTGATTGACTCTCATAAAATACCCTTTGAGGAACATAAGCAATCTTTAAAGAGCGTTTAGTTGTAACTTCTCCAGCGTCTGCTATCTCTAGATTAGCTAAAATTTTTAATAAAGTAGATTTGCCTGAACCATTTGGTCCAATAAGACCAATTCTATCATGGGGAAAAACAGAAAAAGATATGTTTTTAAATAAGTCTTTTAAACCATAGGATTTTGATAGATTGTTAGTACTTAATAATGAGCTCATATTAAAATGATAGCAGAAGTAATAAAACTAATCATTACTAAATTTTATAACCCCAAGCTTTTTGAAACTCTGAGGAATAGGGGCTGAAAAGCTCATTTTTCTACCAGTTATTGGATGTAAAAACTCTAAAAAATAGGAATGCAAACACATTCTAGATATTGGACTTGATGTTGGAGAATATCTTTTATCTCCAAGAATTGGATGACCCGCATCTTTACAATGAACTCTTATCTGATGTTTTCTTCCTGTCTCTAAGTTTAGTTTCAGATAAGTAAAATTTTTAGATCTTCTAATTACAGAAAAATGAGTAATTGCAATTTTACCTTCCTCTTCATTTTCAACAGATCTAACATTATATTCTTTATTTTCTGTAAGATAGCTTTTCCAGACACCTTCATCTTCTTTTAGATTACCCTCAACAATCGCAAGATATGATCTTTTAAGTTCATGGTTTTTAAACATAAGATTAAGGCTATCGATAGCTCTTTGATTTTTAGCAAACATCATCACACCTGATGTTTTTTTATCTATTCTATGTACTACAAAAATATTTTTTGTTGAGTAGTATTTCCTTAAAATCGAAAGAGCATTTTCAGTTTTTTCTTCATCTAAAGGAACGCTTAATAGACCCTCTGGTTTGTTTATTACCAGTATATCATCATCTTCATAAATAATTTTAACTCCAGAAGGACTTTTTTTAATTATTTCATGTATTGATATTGTCTTATCTTTTTCAATTATTTCCTTTGCATTTACAATTAAAGCATTATCTACATACACCCTTCTTTTTTTTAAAAGATTTCGTATAGTGGTATTTGAAGAATCAGGGAATAATTTTTTTAAAGCTTCTAATATTGTTGATTCTTCTGAGGTTTTATAGTTTTTCAAAATAATTCTTTATTTTAGTTAATAATATCAATTTCTGACGTTATTATAAGCAATTAATGAATTTATCTCCCTATTTAATTTTAGGGAATTAAAGGGTGATTTTCCAGCAACGATGAATTTTTTTATTGTGAAAATCCAAGGGTATTGTTTTGTCTGTAATCTCTTCAATCGAGCATGAATTGAAAAGCGATTCATCAAGTTTGAATTTCCTAGAATTAGTGCTAAAAAAAATAACACCCTTTGATGAAAGAAGTTTAAGAGACTTTGTAATAAGATAAGGATAATCTATTTGAATATCGAACATTTGATCCATTTTTTTTGAGCGGGAAATAGTCGGAGGATCTATTATAATAATATCAAATAGTGCACCTGAATCAATCTCATCATCTAAAAATTTCATGCAATCTGCTCTGATAATTTCATTATTCTCTTCGGGTAGAGAGTTAAGGATAAAATTATCTCGTCCCCAGGCTAAATAAGTATTTGACAAATCAACACTTTTAGTAAAGCTAGCTCCTGCAAGAGCTGCATGAATACTAAATGAACAGGTATAGGCAAAAAGATTTAAAACTCTCTTGCCTTTTGCAATAGACGAGACCAACTTCCTAGTTTCCCGATGGTCAAGAAATAGACCGCTATCAAGATAATCTTTCAAGTTAACTTTAAACTTAGCTCCATATTCAAAAACTGTAAAAAAATCTTTTTGCATATCTATTTTTTCATATTGCTCTTTTTTCCTACGCCTTACTCTAGTCCTCCAATAAATATGATCTCTAGAGGTTCCAAAAAGGGAGCATAATACTTGATCTATCTCATCATGGAACTGACCTGATGCTTCATCAATATCCCTATCATAAGAAAAAAAATGTACTAAGAAACGGCCATCATAAAAATCTATTGCTAAAGGATATTCTTTAATATCTCGATCGTAAATGCGAAAACAATTAGTGTATGAGCGTTTGGCCCATTTGCGGATATGTCTATAATTTTTTCTAATACGATTTTTGATTATTGAGCTTTTATCTTCACTATCAGTGATAATGGGGAGAAATATTGATGGTTTATCCATAGATACTATCTTTTATTAAAAAATAAGTTAATAACCTAAATTATATACTTTTTCTTGTTTCTAGTTAAAACAAAAATAACTTCAATTCAAACATATGTTTTTCTTAAATTGAGTTGATAGTTTTTCTAGCTTTTGTATATTATATTTTTTTTAACTTTAGGAGAATATATGACATTCTTATCAGTAATATTAACTACAATATTTTTTTTCGGATCACTGCAATACAATGCTTTTAATTGTAATAAATCTGATCTAAAAGAAAACTTGAATCAACTCTCATCTTGCCAAACTAATGAAATAGTCAATTGGGATTCTTCTCTTTTGGGTTTAACTAAAGAAGGTTATGCAATAAAGCAAAGAGATCTCCTAAATGCACTTCAAGGACAAATTCTAGCAACAGATGATATAGAATTGATTACACTCTTCAAACGAGCTGTCAGAAACCATAACACCCTATATAGTGAATATGAAGCTAAACCTATAGTATCTTTTAATAAACATCACCCTGATTTAGATTTTAAAATACCTGAAACTAATATCATATTGGATGTGCTCGATAGTGAAGTAATTGTAACCTCAGAACTTAGTATATTAAGGCAATCTGATTCTTCTAGCTTAATCTTAGATGGATATAAGCAAGAAGTTTCTGAAGTTTATATAAATGGCTCTAAACTTAATGATTCAGAATACAAAGTTACAGCTCATGAACTGATTATTTTATCTCTCCCTAAAGATCCTGAATTTATCCTGAAGGTAATAAGTAAAATTGATCCCTATAATAACGATTCAATGGAGGGTTTATATAAGAGTGGAAAATGGCTAAGTACTCAATGTGAATCTGAAGGAGCACGCCGTATTTTTTATACTTTTGATCGACCTGATAATCTCTCAAAATATACTGTAACCATTATTGCAGATAATAAAAAGTATCCAACTAGAATTTCTAATGGAAACTTAGTCTTTGAAGGTATCCATTCAGATGGACGAGCTATAATTACATGGCATGATCCTTATCCAAAACCAAGTTATCTTTTTGCTAGTGTTCTAGGCGATTTTGATATAGCTGAAGGAACCTATAATACTGAAGATGAAGAAGAAGTTAAACTACAAGTTTTTGTTGAAAAAGGAAAAAAAGAGCAAGCAAAATATAGTCTTTGGGCTTTGAAGCAAAGTATGCTCTTTGATCAAACCTTTTTTGATCGCAAGTATGACTTAGAATATTTAAAAATGGTCAGTATTCCTGACTATAATCACGGCGCAATGGAAAATAAAGGACTACTTATATTTAATGCTCAACGATTGCTAATCGACAAAGAATCTGGGCCTGATAATTATTTTAGGGCTATTGCACATACAATAATGCATGAATACGCTCATAATTGGAGTGGCAATAGAGTTACTGTTAAGAATTGGTTTGAGCTGCCTTTAAAAGAGGCTTTTACAGATTTTCGTTCAATGTTATTTAATGAATACCTTTTTTCTTCAGAAATTGCTCGCATTGAACAGATTCAAAGATTAAGAGAGAGCCAATTTCCAGAAGATGCCAGCGCACTCGCTCATCCGATTCAAATAGAATCATATGTATCCTCAGATGAGCTTTACGATCAAACAACATATGTAAAAGGTAGAGAAGTCTTTCGAATGTTACATACAATTCTAGGGGATAAATTTAGAGTTGCTCAAAACGCATATTTCTCTAAATATGATGGACAAGCAGTTTCATTTAAAGAATTACTATCAACGCTAAATGAAGTCAGCGAAGTAGATCTTAGTGTTTTTGAGAGATGGTTTCATCAAGTAGGGACTCCAACTATAACTCTTAGCATGGATTATAATTCTGATAACAACACTGCTGAAATCCTAGTTAAGCAAAGCTGCTTACATCCTAAAACCCATGAAGAACAAAAGCCTTTTCATATTCCTCTATTTTTAGAACTAATTAACTTAGATGGAAAGATAATAGCTCCTAAAATTAAAGTGGATTTTAAAGATAGGGAAATGGTTTTTAGATTTGATAATGTAGATGAAAAACCAATCCCTTTATTTTTACATGGTCTTTCAGCTCCAGTTAAGTGGAAATATGATTTTACTGATCAAGAATTAGAAAGTATTATCCTACATACTGATGATGCTTTCTGGCGTTTTGAAGCAGGAAATATCTTTGTTAAAAAGCAACTCATTAACCTAGCTACTACAATAATGAAAAATCCTGAAAATGAAATTTTTCTTTCTTCAAATGTTCATAATTTCTATCGCCATGTTCTTAATTCAAAGACTCTATCTCCTATGGCTAAAGCTCAAATTTTTGATCTCCCTTCATTACGTACTCTAGCTGAGGAGCTAAAAATATATGATTATCAATTCATCGCAAAAGTAAGAGATAAATATAAAAAACAATTAGCTAAAGAGCTAGAAAATGACTTAGTTGATTTACTTGAGAAAAACCCAAACCCTAAAACATATAATCCTTATTCCAAAAATTTTGTTCATGATATGAAAGTACGTGAGCTACGAAATTCTATACTTAGTTATCTAGTCTCTTTTGATGAAGAGAAATATGTATCTCTTTCCACCGATCAATATTTAGACTCAGATAATTTTAATAACAAGCTAGCTAGTGTTAATATTTTAGCCAATACATCCGGTCCTCAAAGAGAAAAAACGCTCCATGATTTCTATGAAAAATGGAAAAATGATAAAACTGTTATCAATCATTGGATAATAGCAATCGTTAGTTCAAAAAATTGCACGATAGAAATGCTAGATGATATTCAGAATAAAGATAGCTTTGATCCAAAAAACCCAAATCACCTACGCTCAATATTTAGAGTATTTGCAAATAACCTAACTGTTTATCATGATTCAGAAGGGAAAGGATATAAATATTTAACAGATAATATCATTAGAATTGCTAGCTTTAATCCTGTTTTGGCCAATCAATTTATTCAGGCTGCTTTCGTTGATTACAAAAAACTTGCTGATGCTCAAAAATCTTTGATGCAAAAACAACTAATTCGATTAAGAGAGGCCCCTGGAGTTGCTGCTAGCATTAAAGAGAGAGCTAATAACTTCCTCTCCGAATCTTAATTAAAAAAAAGGCAGTTAAGCAATCAACTTAACTGCCTCTAAATCAAAAGTCCACGCACGAGGTTCTCTTCGATCTTTTTCATAAAAATACAGCCAGTAAGTCTACGTTTCGTAGGCTTACTGACTGATTTTAAGTCAAAATGCTT
>JAAKFN010000049.1 GCA_011065045.1 Candidatus Anoxychlamydiales bacterium | reverse complement strand
TTGATAGCGGATCAATGTTTGAAATACTACCCAGAAAGCCAAAAATCGCTTGCCTAAAGTCATCAAAATATTCATAATAAGTGTTATAAATCACTCTTTGCTTTAACCATTTCCAGAGTCTTTCTATTGGATTTAAATTAGGACTGTAAGTTGGTAAAAAATGAAGCTGTATTTTAGATCCTTCTAAATAATTTTTTACCGCTTGGTTTTTGTAATATCTAGCATTATCTAAAAAAATATGAAGCTTTCCCTCTATAATATCAACAGCTTCGGAAATATTAAGTCTTTGTCTTCCTGTATTTGAGCGAATCTCTTTTCTAAATCCTTTTTTGATCCAACCATATGAAAGCTATGTATTATGAGTGGGATGCACTCCATCACCAAAACAAATTGTTTCATCGGATTTTAAATTTTGTTTAAATTTAAAATACTCAGCTATCCATATTTCTTGAAGTTCTTTATCGGCTTTTCCAGGAACTATAGAAGGTTTCTTATATGAAAAATTGTTTCTTTTTAACCAATCACACATACCCGCTACGCTATAAACTATCCCGAAAACAGATACTACATAAGCAGCAATATCTTTGGTATAAAGATAAGTATGAGAGTGTAAGTGAACTATTAGTTTTTGACTTTGTTCAAAAGAGAGCTTCTCTTTTGAACCCCCATTCTCAGGTTTAAGCTTTTTTGAAGTTTGGTAATCTTTTAAGTGGATCCTAAGCATCTCTTCGGAAAGAAGCAAAGCGGCTTCTGCTGTCTGCATCCATGTCCAGCCTTTATCACGTAATAAAACAGCTTTTATTCGGTCTCTAACTCGACCGTCTCTTTCCTTTTTATGTTGTTTTGTTAAAGAAGCTCTTTCTTCGTCTATTAAAAAATTTTTCTTATAAAAATTTTTATAAAACTTGGGGATTTATTGTAAAAGTTTTTTTTTAATCGTCACTCCCGAGATGTATAAAGATAAAATTAAAAAATATTGTTTAAATTTCAAAAATTATGATATATACTAAATTAAATTTAAAGAAAAAATTAAAGATGAAAACAAAAAGAAAATTAATGTTATTAACATTGATTATTGCTCATTTTATGATATTCTTAGATTCTTCTATTTTACCTGTAGCTCTTCCAACTATTCAAAGATTATTTCATTCTAGTATGGAACAATTACAATGGATGATTAATAGTTATCTACTTGCTATTGCTATATTAGCAGCTTTAAGCGGTAAAATTTCTGATATATTTGGTCATAGGAAAATATTTCTTTTAAGTCTTGTGGTGTTTGGCTTTTTTTCTTTTTTATGTGCAATTTCTCAAGATAATCTTCAGTTAATAATAAGCCGATTTTGTCAAGGAATTGGAGCTGCTTTAATGGTATCGTCTGCTCTTCCTTTGATAGTTGAATGTTTTGAAGAAAAGATAAGAGGAAAAATAATTGGAATAATTGTTTCAGCGGCTTCTTTAGGTTTTACAATGGGACCATTAGTTGGAGGTTTTTTTTCTCAGTATTTAAGTTGGCATTATATTTTTTTAATTAATATTCCTATTGCCATAATTGGTGTTATTGTTGGGTTTATATCTATTCCTAAATCAATCAAATTAAATGAAAAAATTGATTTTAAGGGAGCTATTTCTTTTATTATAGCAGTTTCTTGTCTAACAATAGCTTTAATGCAAGGAAAAACATTTGGTTGGGGTTCTTTAACGACTATTTTGCTTTTTTTCTTTTTTGTTTGCTTTGCATTAATTCTCTATTTTTCAGACAAAAAAGCAAAACATCCTTTCATTGATTTTTCCATATTTAAAAATGTAACTTTTCTATGTGCTTTGATAGCTCTTTGCACAATTTCTATAGCTAGAATAATGGCGATGTATTGGGTAATTTATTTTCAAAATGTCCTAGAATTTACACCTACCTATGCAGGTATATTAGAAATGATATCGGCCATTCCTATGTTATTTTTTTCTGCTTATGTTGGTAAATTTTGTGATAAATATGGCTCTAGACGATCTATTATTACTGGTCAAATAGTGACGATTCTTTCGTTTTTATTATTAATATTTTGTTTGCCAAGGGGTAATATTATTTTACTAAGCATAAGTTTACTATTCTTTGGTGTAGGGGTTGTTTTTATTAAGATAGCATCATTTAGTTCGGGATTAAGCTCTGTTTCTTCAAATAAAAGGGGAATAGCAGGAGGTCTTTTAAATTCATTTAATAATTTAGGATCAAGTTTTGGAGTAGCTGTTTTAGGCGCTGTTTTTTTAAATTCCCAATTTAAATTTTTTACTTCTAATTTAAAAAAAAATCCGGATACCCAAAATATTGATCCAAATGTTTTTGAAGGATTATTATCCAAAACGACTAAAGCATTAAATGCTTTGAAAACACTTCCATCTTCTATTCAAGCAGAAATAAAAACAGCTATGAAAACTTCTTATAGCTATGGAATTAATTTATCAAATTTGATCGCAGCTTTTATAATTGCTTTAGCTTTATTTGTTATTTTCTATTTATTCAAACCAAAGAAAAAAAAAGAAAAAATACCTTACAAAAAAAAACCCAAAGATCAAGTATAAAATAAGCGTCGCTTACCTTGAAGGAGGTATAAAAGTGGAGGAAAATGCACTAATTAAAAGCTTGAGCTGTGCCCCATATAAACTAACTGTCTTTTTTTTCATTACAGACTTTTAGGCAAGAAGATCTAGAAAAATATTGATGTATTTCTCTCTAAATATTATATTATCGATAATTAATAAATCTAGCCAAGGTATGAAATGAGTTTCGTTGCAAATTTTCCTAAAATAATCAAACTTCAACGCACGTATGAAGAAGGCTATCAAATAGGAGAGAGGCATGCTCCTGTTTTGACAGAAAAGTTCATGAAAATTTTCACTTTAGCTTCCTGTTTTACAATATGTGCTTTTCCTTCTCATTTTCAAGTTTTAGTAAAAAAAGTAGTTGAATGGAGTTCTTTAGTTTTTCCTTTGTTAGCGAGTAACAATATTTTTATTGGATGCTTATATCTTTCTGCAGGTATTTCGATGACAATAGGAGCATTTGGTATGTATAATGAAATTCCAAAAAAATTGGGTAATACAAAGCTTGTAAAAGTTTTTTTTGGAAAAGCAATGGGTTTAATAAATTTACTTTAAAGTTATTAGGATTATAGGAGTTAAATTCATTCATTATAAAGCGTTTTTTCAACCAAGGTGGTTATGTAATTTAAGTTAAAATTTAATGATATTTAGCTAAGTTTTTAGCACTTATTTTTAAGACAGAAAATTCTTATGTCTTTGGCTCAATCCTAACAAAAGAGATGTAAATTTTATTAGCTTAGACAATTTTTTGGAGCTACAATCAAATATAAGTATAACCGAAAATAGCATGAAAATTTTTGGTAAGACAAAATGATAAAATGAATTTTTCTAGGAGAAAAAATGAATTTTTTACTAAGAAAAAAAAATACAGTTTATAAATATATCTTAGCTCTTCTTACTCTTGGAACATTTTCCTCGTCTTTTGCATGCACCGATTTTTTACTTGTAAATGAGAAGAAAAATGTCGTTGTTGGAAGATCGATGGAGTTTGGAATGAAACTTCAATCAGCTATTGAGATTTATCCAAGAAATGAAAAACACACATCTATTTTATCAAATAGTAAAAAGGGACTTTCTTGGGTTTCTAAATATGCATATATTGGAGTGACTAGTTTTGGTTCAAATTTAATTGCTGATGGAATGAATGAAAAGGGACTATCAATTGGAACACTTTGGTTTCCTGGAGCGAAATATCCTAAAATCCCTAAGGATAAAGCTGAGGAGACTATTGCTGTAGAAGATTTATCAAGTTGGATCTTAGGATCGTTTAAAAACTTAGATGAAGTAAGAGAAGGACTTGAAAATATATATATATGGTTTCATGAAATTAAAGCATTAAAGGAAGTTCCTCCCATTCATCTAGCTTTGCATGATAACTCTGGCAAAAGTATGGTCATAGAGTTTTTAGATGGTAAAATGCATTTTATTGATAACGTAGTTGGAGTATTAACCAATACTCCGAAATTTGAATGGCAAGTAACAAATTTGTCTAACTATGTAAATTTAACAGCTGTTAATAAAAAAATAGCTCACTTCGACGGAAGCGTTATAGATCCAACAGGGGAAGGCTCTGGTCTTTTAGGGATTCCAGGAGATTGGACGCCACCATCTAGATTTGTGAAAATTGCTCTACTTAAAGAGTTTGTGAAAAAAACTAGAACAACTAGAGAAAATGTTAATTTAGCGTTTCATCTTTTAAATACAGTTGATATCCCATATGGAGCTATTAGATCAGCCGATGGTAAGAATTTTGATCATACTCAATGGATTGTAGTAAAAGATTTAAGCAATAAAACTTTTTCTTATAGGACCTATAAAAATTTAAATATCCATACAATTAATTTAGAAAAAGAAGTTCAGAAGCTAAAAGGTAAGAGAAGAAAAATTAAAATGATTGGTGCTGATTAGTTGAATTTTTGATAATAAATATTTTAATTCTATCAGGTGATAAGATTTTTAATTAAATATTTGCTAAAATTTTAATTTATAAATATAATTAAGATCAAATAACTTAAAGATATTTTTTAAGTATGAGTATACAAGATAAAGCAAAAGAATCCCTTATAAAAGCCAAAGGCTCATTTCAATCTATTAAAGAAGAAATTGCAAATAGTATAACTCATGGACTCGGGGCTGTTTTCAGTATTATTGGATTAATTGTACTGCTTTATCAATCTATTACTAAAGGATCAGCAAAACATATCTTTAGCTGTTCATTTTATGGCGGATCTCTAGTTCTACTATATGTCATCTCCACTCTATATCACTCTCTTACTCATAAAACAGCTAAAAAAGTATTTAGAAGATTGGATCATATAAGCATTTATCTTTTGATTTTTGGAACATATATACCTCTAACTCTTTTAGTACTAAAAGGGGCTGTTGGGTGGACTTTTTTTGGGATCCAATGTGGGCTCACAGTTTTTGGAATAACCTTTAAAGCAATTTTTGGACCAAAGTTTGAAGTTCTCTCTACAATATTTTATCTTCTAATGGGATGTATGGCTTTAGTTGTTATAAAGCCTATTTATTTAGCCCTATCATTTAAAGGGATGATGTATATTCTCTATGGAGGATTTTTTTATGTTTTAGGGATATTATTTTATGCTTTAGATAAAAAAGTTCCTTTTTTTCATTCTATTTGGCATGTGTTTGTATTAGCTGGTAGTTTTTTTCATTATTTTCTAGTTTTGCTTTTCGTGATACCTTTCGCTGTATAAAGCTTTAGATTTAAGTTCTTTTTTTATATAATATATTTAATTTATTTGAGGTTTATAATGGTGGGTCCTGATCCAAATTATCCATATCCTTTTGAAAATCTTAAAAGAACAGTTTTTTTAAAGAATGTAATTACAAAAAAAAATATTCAAGTTGGAGATTTTACATATTTTGATGATCCAAATGGGGGAGATGATTTTGAGAATAAAAATGTTTTGTATCACTATCCATTTTCAAAAGAGAAACTAATAATAGGTAAGTTTTGTGCAGTAGCCACAAATGTTCAATTTATCATGGCAGGAGCTAACCATAAAATAGATGGGTTTTCTACATATCCATTTGGCATCTTTGCTCAAGGCTGGGAAAAAGAGATGGATATAACGAAAATAGCATCGAAAGGGGATACGATTTGTGGGAATGATATTTGGTTTGGATATGGATCTACTATTATGCCTGGCGTAAAAATATCAAATGGCGCAATTATTGCTTCTAATTCGGTAGTAACAAAAGATGTTGAGCCATATACAATTATTGGGGGTAATCCCGCAAAAGTTATTAGAAAAAGATTTGATGATGCTACTATTCATGATCTACTCAAAATAAAATGGTGGGATTGGCATATCGATAAAATATCAAGAAACATCAAATATATAATTGCAACAGATCTAGATAAGTTAAAAAACGCTAAATAATTTATGGAGAATTTTTATTATGAAAGAAAACAATATTGTGTGTATAGAGACAACTCAAGGTTTAATAGAAGTGAAACTTTGGCCAGATATTGCTCCCAAAGCTACAGAGAATTTCATGAAACTTACTGAAAAACATTACTATGACGGGATTGTTTTTCATAGAATCATCAAAGATTTTATGCTTCAAACAGGTGACCCTACAGGCACTGGAACTGGAGGAGAATCTATTTGGGGAAAGAAATTCGAAGATGAAGTTAGAGCTGATGTTGCTTTTGACAAGCCAGGACTTCTTGCAATGGCAAATTCAGGCCCTGGCACTAATGGCTCTCAATTTTTTATAACTACAAAAGAGACTCCATGGCTCAACATGAACCATACTATTTTTGGCGAAGTTGTAAATGGATACGATGTAGTTAAAAAGCTAGAGAATGTTAAAACAGGTTTTGAAGATCGCCCAGAGACCGTTCAAAAAATTATAAAAGCCTATGTTAAGAAAGAAGAAAAATAAATATATTTTAGGAGTTTTTAAATGAAAAAATTATTTTTAGTAATAAGCATTTTATCAGCATTTATTTTCACAAAAGCTATTGCAGAGGAGATTGTTACTTTAGAGACAACACAAGGAATAGTTAAAATCAAACTTTGGCCTGAGATTGCTCCAAAAGCATGTGAGAATTTTTTAAAGCTAGTTGAACAAAAATACTATGATGGAATTATATTTCACAGAATAATTAAAAATTTCATGGTTCAAACAGGAGATCCAACAGGCACTGGAGCTGGAGGAAAATCTATTTGGAACAAAAATTTTGAAGATGAAGTAAAGTTAGGTGTTTCTTTTAATAAAGCGGGGCTTGTTGCTATGGCAAATGCTGGACCTAATACAAATGGTTCTCAATTTTTTATCACAACAAAAATGACACCTTGGCTAAATATGAAACATACAATCTTTGGTGAAGTTATAGAAGGCTATGAAAATATTAAAAAGCTTGAAAACTTAAAAACTGATTTCAGAGATAAACCTGAAATAGAACAAAAGATTGTAAGGGCATATACAAAGTCAGAAGATAATCTTTAGAGATTTGAACTTAAGGGGAAGCTCCATAAAGGGTTTAATAACCCTTGAAAAGGCTTCTCTAGAGTTTAAGTAAGCGAGTATTATTCCGTAGTTAGTAATTGGCACATTTGATTCTTCTAGATCTTTAATTCTCGCTTGCATTGATTGTTTATCTAACATGCACCCACCACAGTGGATAATTAACTTATAGTCATTTAAGTTATATGATGCGAAATCTCTTCCGAATGCATGATCTATCTGAATTTTACCCTCTCCAAAGTAGTTATTTAGTTTTAAGGGGATTTGATAAGTTCCTATATCTTCTTTGATTCTATTGTGGTTGCAAGCTTCTGCTATTAAAATTTTATCGTTTTCTTTTAAAGTTTTAAAAGCATCGATTCCATTTATAAAGGTTGATAATTCATTTTTTTCATTTGCCATGATTATTGAAAAAGTTGTGATATCAATGAGGGGTTTGCCCTTTTCATCTAAAGTCCATTTATGAACGATATCTATTGCTTGAGAATCTGTTATTAACAGCTTTAAAAAGTTTTGATTTTGTAAAAGTTTTAACTGCTTTTGAAAACGTAAAAATTCATCATTTGAGATTTTTTTATCTATGCTTCTAGCTTTTTTTAGATCCATTCTATAAGCGTAGGTTGAGATAAATCTTCTAAGTAAATGCTCTTGCACAAATGATTGAGGGCGAAGAAGTCTTTTTTCTGGAGTCTCTTCATCCATTGGGATATTTAAAAAAACTACATCATCTTTCTTAAGATGAGGAAAAAGTGTTTGTTTCTTTTTACTAGGCTTATAAGCTTTCAAGATAAAATCAACTATCTCATCTTTAGCTTCTTTATTTGATAGATCTAAAGATATCTGGGGATAGGGGATTACTTTTGATGTTTTTGGTGATATTTTTGGATTTGTTTTACCTTCAAAATTATTGAAGATTAGTATTAGGGATTTATTATGCTGCTGAGAGAGATTGATAATCTCAAAATTCTCATCAAAATCTAGATTTGGATCGATAACCAAAAGAACTAAATCACATTTTTTTAAACAATCTATCGTTTTATCTCTTTTTTTTATCCCAAGAGAGCTTTTCTCATTTATGCCTGCTGTGTCGAAAAGTTTTAGAGGTCCTAAAGTGTGGATCTCCATCAAAGATACTTTGATATCAGTTGTCGTTCCAAAAGTTGGATCTACAATAGAAGTTACTTGCTGAGTTAAAAGATTCATTAAAGTGGATTTTCCAGCATTTACCATGCCAAAAATTCCTATATTTGTTCTTTGTATCATACCTTTTTTGTCCTCTTAAAAAAATGGAAAGAGTCTCCAAACTCATTTTTGCCCATCTCTTTATTTATAGATCTGAGTCTTCCATTTAAACAGTTAAAACATTGTTCTTTAGTATCTTCTATGCAGGGCTTGTCAGGATATATTAGATAGTTTTTTCTGAGATTTGTAGGTGTTACAATTGGCATTAAAATATTCGCTCCAGCTAGAAGAGCTTTTTCTCGACCTTTTTTATCAAAAACTTGAAGAGCTGTTGTTGCTGCAATATTTACATCCTTTAGAAAGAGTCTTGCTAAAGCAACCATCTTAATACTAAGGGCATATGCATCTTTTAGCTTGGGCTTTACTATATATAGAGGGCTCTTTGGATGAGGAACGTAAGGGCCCATGCCTAGCATATCGATATCTAGCTTTTTAAAAAATAAAAGATCATTTGCCAAATCATCATATGTCTGATAAGGAAGTCCAATCATAATTCCTGTTCCAACTTGGTATCCAATAGATTTTAAATCTTTTAGAGCATTTACTCTGGTTGCAAACTCGTGCTTACCATCTTTAGGATGGAGCTTTTCATATAACTTTTCATTAGAGGTCTCTATTCTTAAAAGATATCTTCTCCCTCCAGCATCGAATAATTTTTGAAGGCTTTTTTTTGGTATTTCTCCAAAGGAGAGTGTCATTTGTAGGTTATACTCTTTTTTAATTGAAGAAATTACATCTACTAAAAACTCTAATCTTTTTTGAGATGTTATCTCGCCTGATTGTATGCATAGTGAGCCGTAACCTTTATCTGAGCAAAATTTAGCAGCGTTTAAGATTTCTTCTTTTGTCATTGTATAGCGCTCTATTTTTAGATCTCTTCTAAGTCCGCAATATAGACAGTTTTTCTCACATACGTTAGAAAATTCAATAAGACCTCTAAAATGAACTTTGTTATCTTTATATTTTTCTAAAAGGGCATTTGCCTCTAAAAAAAGATTTTGAATCTTTTTTTTTGACTTTGTTTTTAAGTAATATAATATATCTTCTCTGTTAGATATAGAGATCTCTTGTGTCATTTTTAGTCTTCTCTAAGGCTTTTTCTAAAAAGTTTTTTTTACTTTCATTTGTAATTGAATTTTTCTCTTCTGCAATAAGATCCCATCCAATTTTTTTAGTTTTTTCATCTGCGTAATCTAGTAAGTATTCAGCAAAAGTAATGAGTGCATTTGGATGACAAAGATTTTGGATTTCACCTTTTTTTGCAATATCCATAAAGTTTTTTCCTGTTCTATTAGATCTATAACAAGCGGTGCACCAAGATGGGATAAACCCTAGTTCAATAAGTTCATGAATAACTTCTGATGTAGGCCTTTCATCAGCTAAAGAGAATTGGCTAGAGCTTTTTTCGTTCACGTCTTTAGTTTTATTTTTATATCCACCTATATCCGTTTTTGAGCCAGCAGATATTTGAGATACCCCCATCTTATAGATCTCTTTTCTAATTTCAGGAGATTCTCTAGTAGATAGTATAATGCCAGTATATGGGACTACTATTCTAATGATCGCAACTAACTTTTTAAAATCTAAGTCATTTACAGGATATGGTACATTAGTAGAACAAGGAGCATTTTCAGCTTTTTTAATTCTAGGTACTGAAATAGTATGAGGCCCAATAGAGAATGTTTCATCTAAAAATCTTGCATGCTCTAAAAGTGCTAAAACTTCAAAGCGATAATCATAAAGACCAAATAGAGCTCCTATTCCAACATCATCAACGCCAGCTTGCAATGCTCGACTCATGGTATCTAATCTCCAATCATAATCAGATTTTGGTCCGTATGTATGCATTTTTTCAAAAGTCTTTCTATGATAGGTTTCTTGAAAAAGGATATATGTACCAATCTCATTTGTAGCTTTTAGCTTTTTAAACTCATCAATATTTAGAGCTGGAATTTCTATATTTACTCTTCTAATAGATCCAAAAGGTTTTGATTTTACATTAGCTACTAAATGGATATGTCTAATAAAATCATCTAAAGTGTACTTGGGATGTTCTCCCATTAGCATAACAAGTCTTTTATGGCCTTGTCTTTGTAGAGCTTTTACTTCTTCAACAATCTCATCATCTGATAGGGATTTTCTCTCGATTTTTGCGTTCTCTGCTCTAAAAGAACAATATAGACAAGAGTTAATACAGTAATTAGAGACATAGAGTGGTGCAAATAAAACTATTCTATTTCCATAGATCAATCTTTTAATATCTAATGCAGTCTCAAAAATCTTTTGCATGAGCTCTTCATTTTTTGAATCAACATTTAAAAGTGTTGCTACATCTTCTAGAGTGATGGTTTGGGTAAATTCAGATGATGGTTTTAAAGCAGATCTTTTTGCTTTATTTAAGATTTCTTCAATTTCTAGATCAGAGGTAGATCTATTTTTTGTTTTTTCAATAAGCAAATGTAATTTATTTTCATCAATCATTTTAGAGCTCTTTTTGAAATTAATATTATATCAGCTTATTAAAAAAACTTAATAAACAAAAGAAAATCTTTAAAAATTTAATTGAATAAAATAAAATTTGATCTATGAATTTATTAAATAATACCAGTTTTGAGGTGTCTGTTTTATTTATAACTTTAGTAGGGCATTGTTGCATAAGTAATATTTGAGCAAGATTAGCCATTATCAATTACAGTTATGCAATATAACTAAGAGGAAGTCCTAACTGATTCATTTTGTTTAGGATCATGCATTTAATCTTACTTTCATT
>JAAKFN010000048.1 GCA_011065045.1 Candidatus Anoxychlamydiales bacterium | reverse complement strand
CCAAATAAGTGCCAAGATCGTTTTTTAAATATCCTAAAATTAGGTCTACCTATTCGTAGGATTGGAGTAGCTTCATTAGATTTAGCATATATTGCAGCAGGAAGATTTGATGTTTTTTGGGAAACGGGTTTAGGGCCATGGGACTGCGCAGCTGGAATCTTACTTATAGAAGAGGCTGGTGGCAAAGTTACTCACTACGACGGCTCAAAAGTTATTTTAGAAAACAAAAATACGATAGTAGCTAGCAACAAACATTTACATGATGAATTTTTAAAATTTTTAAATAATCTATGATTATAAACGGGACGAAAATAGCAAAAGCAATTGCTGAAGATATAAAAGAGAAAATCTTAAAATGCAAAAACAGACCAAATTTAAGTGTTATCTTAGTTGGCAATAATCCTGCATCTTTGATTTATATTAGAATGAAGGAAAAAGCCTGTGAAAGAGTTGGTATTGATTTTAAAGTGCAACACTTCAATGAAGAAGAGAAAGAAGGCACTATATTAAACGAAATAGACAAGCTAAATCAAGATGATAGAGTTAATGGAATATTAGTGCAGATGCCTCTTCCTAAACAAATATCTAATAAAAAAGTTATTGAAAGAATAGATCCCGAAAAGGATGTAGATGGTTTTCATCCCATAAATGTTGGGAAAATGCTAATTGGAGATGATTCAGGTTTTTTATCATGCACTCCCCTTGGAATAAAAACCCTTCTTATAAAAAGCAATATAAAAGTTGAGTCAAAACATGTAGTTATTCTTGGAAGATCAAATATTGTTGGAAAACCCTTGGCTGCTATTTTAATGCAGAAAAAACCTCATTGTAATGCAACAGTGACTGTATGTCATAGCTACTCAAAAAATTTAAAAGAGATAACAAGATCTGCAGATATATTAGTTGCAGCGATAGGAAAACCAAAGTTTGTAACTCAAGATATGGTAAAAGATAATACTATAGTAATTGATGTTGGTATAAACTATCTAAAACAAACAGATGGAACTACAAAAATCCTTGGCGATGTTGATTTTGAAAATGTTTCTAAAATAGCATCTCAAATCACCCCTGTTCCAAAAGGAGTAGGGCCGATGACAGTTGTCTCTCTCTTACAAAATACATATATGAGTTTTAAAAGAAAAAATGAAAAATAAAATAGTTGAAGGAACTTTAAGAACAAATCCCAGAGGGTTTGGTTTTGTTGTCTGTAAAGACAAAAAAACCAAAGATGTTTTCATACCTAAAAGTGAGATGAAAAATGGTATAGATGGAGATGTTGTTGAAGTTCAAATCAAAAACGTTACATCTAAAGGGTTAGACGGAAAGATTCTAAAAATCATAAAAAGAGAAAAAACTCATCTAGCGGGTATAATTTGGGCAAAGACACCAGAAAAATATCATTATGAAGTATACGTACCTCTTCTTGGCTCTGATTGGTCTGTTATTGTAAAAACAGATAGAAACTTAAAACATGGTGATCGAATAATAATGGAGGTCATCAAATGGAAAGATAAAAAGGAAAGTTCTCTTTGCAAAATGACAAAGTACTTATCTCATATATCTGATGTATCTAAAGATACAGAAGCTGCTATCTCTGAGTATAATATTGAGCAGCATTTTTCTAAAAAAATGCTTGAAGAAGCAAAAAGTCTAAAAGTTACGAATAAAGATTTAGAAAAAAGAAAAGATTTAACAAATTTAACTACTATTACAATAGATCCGATAGGCGCTAAAGATTTTGATGATGCAGCATCTATCTCAAAAGATAAAAAAGGCAATTTTCATTTAGCTGTGCACGTCACAGATGTAGCTCACTTTGTGAAACCTGACACTCATTTAGACCAAGAAGCAGCTAAAAGATCAAACTCAACTTACTTTCCAGATAGAGTAGTTCCTATGCTTCCGCATGAATTATCTTCCGATCTTTGTAGTTTAAAGGAAAATGAAGTTAGGCTTACTGTCTCTGTTTTAATGACATTTAATTCTTCTGGTGATCTTCAAAATTATGAAATCGTAAGATCTTATATAAAAAGCGAAAAAAGATTTACCTATGAAGAAGCAAAAGAAGTATTAGACTCTAAAAAGGAGCCTAAATACAAAAAAATGTTAGAAGAGATGGTAGAATTGTGTCTTTTATTAAAAAAACAAAGATTTCAAAGAGGAAGCATTGATTTTGCACTCCCTGATTCTAGAATTATTTTAGATAAAGATAAAAATCCTATAAGAATCGATGTAGTTCAATACGATATTACTCATCAGCTAATCGAAGAATTTATGCTTAAAGCAAATGAAATTGTAGCAACCCACTTGAGTAAAAAAGGTAAAAACCTTATCTATCGCATTCATGAAGAACCAAACTTTGATGATTTTAAAGACTTTTTTGAAATCGCTAGATCTCTTGGTTTCAAATTACCAAAAAGTCCAAAAAATGAAGATATCCAAAATCTATTTTTAGAAGCTAAGGACTCTAAATATCTACACCTTTTATCAATAGCATTTATTAAAAATCTAAGACTCGCTTGCTACTCACCAGATAACATAGGTCATTTTGGTCTCGCTTTAAAGCACTATACTCACTTCACCTCCCCTATTAGAAGGTATACGGATCTAATAACTCAAAGAGTTCTATTTGATGAAGAGAATAAAGAAATCAACTTAAATGAAATCGCTCAAATCTGCTCTGAAAAAGAGAGGCGCTCATTTAAAGCAGAATCCTCACTCATCACCTTAAAAAAATTAAGGTTTCTGAAAAAAATCTTAAAAAATGATCCGAATAAAAAGTTTGAAGCAACAATCACAAAAGTTAAACCCTTTGGAATATACTTCGAGTTAAAAGACTATTTTGTAGATGGGTTTTTACATGTATCTGAGTTAGACGATGATTACTACGAGTAT
Organism: Candidatus Anoxychlamydiales bacterium; assembly: GCA_011065045.1. Classification (GTDB taxonomy): domain Bacteria; phylum Chlamydiota; class Chlamydiia; order Chlamydiales; family SM23-39; genus JAAKFX01. The sequence continues at coordinate 8,418 of JAAKFN010000048.1, read as the reverse complement.
TTTGCAGAGAGTATTCAGCTTGTTGGAACTCGCTCTCATAAAACTTTCTCTTTTGCGAAAAAGATAAAAGTTAAGATTGTAGATATCGATCTAATAACGCTCGAGATTAAGTATAAGTTTGTTAAGAGGTAATCTGAGATATCCCCCTCGGTTTTAGCAAAGGAGGATATAAATAGGTTTGATCACCTATTTATAGGGCCCTAAATAATCTTGTTTCATAGATCGTCAAGCATATTGCGGCTATAGCAGAAATAATAAAGCTAGTAATAACAACTTTTGCAATAACAGGATTTAACATTATCACTCCAGCTAATATGTATAAAGGTTCCCCTACGACAAATGGAGAGTGTTTTAATAAAAAAGCAAAAGGTAATCCTATCAAAGTTGTTGCTCCGAAAATTATAGCTGCAACATATGTTATTTCTTTAATGGCATTGACATTGCCCGTAAATCCATTAACAACTGTATCTACTAAGTGAGCGCATTTATCTTTTATAGTATTTGCAGCAGAAATAAAACTTATTGAACTTGCCATATTGCTTTCCTTAAAAATTTTTTTTAATTTTACAAAAACATTACATTTTTTATTTTTTTAACAAAACAAAATACCTTGTATTTTTGATGAAAAGACATATTTATTAAAAATAATTTCTTTACAAAAATTTAAATCTATCTGATATTTCATTTTCTTTTTTAAAAAAAAGGAGGCGTTAAGTGCTTCGGATATTTTTCTTCTTTATTTTTACTACAACATTTCTTTTTTCAGATGATTTTGAAAAAATCGCTCAAGCAACTACGGAGGGAGATCCTTCAGCTTTAATTGAAGGATGCGTGAGTGCAATAACTGGAAATATATATATAAATACTACAGACATAGCTGCCCCTGGAAAAGAGTCTACATATTATGGAAAAAACTATTTTAATATGTTAGATAAAAGGTTCAATGTGCGTATCCCCTATTTAAAACGTAGAGATCACCATGCAGGGTGGGAACATTTCTCTCATATATATGCATACGTTGCATATGATCTAGATCGAGTGCAACCTAAAAAACAAAAATATAGAAGATTAGATATCTATGAGCCATCAGGAGTTCGCCAATCGTATTCTTTTCGAAAATTCAAAAGCCTGAAAAAGAAAGATCCAAAAAAATTTAATGAATGGAAATTTGGAACAACAACTCTTTCCTTTCATGATGACGGAGCTGGGAAACAAGCTTTTGTAAACACTTCTAGAGGTCAAATAAGCGCCAAAACAAATTATAGAAGGAATGTTGTGGAAAAAGTGGGAGATCGCCGCATTAGGGTTAGATGCGTAGATGGAACTATTAGGAATTACAAAAGGTGTCAAGGAGGAGACGAAAGATATCATTTAGATAATGAAATTTTACCAAATGGCAATAGAGTTAAATATTGCATGAATGGAGTGTTTTTTCAACCTTCTAGAATTGAATCTTTTAGTCCAATGGCAAGGCTATACTCAAAAGTTGAGATTAAGTATTTTAGAGATTTAAAAGATGGAGATCACACTAAACCTATAAATGAAAAAGTCAAAGTTTTAACTCATACAAATAAACAGCTAGAATGTATATATGATGTAGAGGAGTCTGATCAAGATTATCCATGTTTTGTTTTAAAAAACACACATTCACTCTACGGGCATACATCCCTTCAATATCAAGCTCACTCAGTATTCTTTTTAAATGAATACAGAGCTCCACAAAATAGAGCAATGTTTTTTAAGTATCATTTAGGAGAGAAACGATCTAGTAACTATAAAAAAGTTTCTGAAATTTTAATGTTAAAAAACAATAACCATGCTTTTACAACTCACTCTTTTACTTATGACGGTAATGTAACAACTGTAAAAGATGGGCTCGGAAATGACATTAAATATCATTATAATCAAGACCATTTAAGAATCGATAAAATTGAAAGATATCAAAATATAAATGGATCCCAATATTTAAAAAATCGAGAGATGTTCATTTGGGGAGGAGATAATCAAGCAGGATTCTTAATTGGAAAAGTAATTTACGATGAAAATAGTCATCCTATTAAAGGCGAAAGATATATCTATGACAGAGAAAACAAAGGAAACATTGTTAGAAAAACAATTTTTGGAAATATATCAAATACATCACCTGTTTCAATTCAACTAGCGGGAGACTCTCTTCCTGCTCATAATGGGGTTGATATTAATATAGAAGAGTATACACATACCAAAAATGGTTCTATTCAATCAGAGACGAAACAAAACGGTTTAAAAACAGAATACACTTATCATATTAGCCCAATAGATGGGGAAAATTTTCATACAGACCTACCTGCAACGAAATTCATAAGATATGAAGGTCTCACAAAGCAAAGAATTTTTTATGAATACGATGAGCATAATGTTTTAATTAAAGAAATTGAAGATGACGGATCTTCTGAAAATAGAGAAGATCTTGCAAATGTTTCAAGAAGGTTAATAAAAAAATATAAACCACGAGATATTGAACCATTTGGATTAACTGAAATTTATGAGGAATTGTATTTGGATCTAGAAACGAGAGATGAAAAGTTAATCAAAAAGGAAGTTTATGATTATACGCTAGATTGTAACATGACAAAAAAAGATATTTATGGATCTGATGGAAAATTAAAATACACGCTCTCATATAAATATGATCATAAAGATAATTTAACATATGAATCGGATCCAATAGGAAGAGAGACGCACTATCAATACGATGAAAGCAATAATAAGATCTATGAAAAAGATTTTTCTGGAAAAGAGACTTTTTTTCACTTTGATAACTGCAATAGGTTAATAAAAAAAATCACAAAAGATATTCAAAAAGAATATGTTGAAGAATTTGACTATGATGCTAACCATAATAAAATTTATGAAAAAAACATTTATGGGAATATCACACGTTATGAATACGATTGCATAGGAAATAAAACAAAAGAGATTTTACCTCAAGTTGAAGATACATTTGGTGCAATGAAAAATCCTGAGATCTCTTACCGCTATGATGCGCTAGGCAGGCAAATAGAAAAACAAGATGCTGAGAGTAATATCACTAAAACTTCTTATAATCTTTTTAATAAACCAACTTTAATTGAGCATCCAGACAACACAAGAGAAGAGTATTTTTATAATTTAGATGGAACTCTAGATACATACATAAATCAATTAGGTACCAAAACAAAATATGAATATGATTATCTTCAAAGAGTTGTATCTAAAAAAATATATTCTTCTAATGATGAATTTTTACAAGATGAGTATTTTGAATATAGCGCTTTTGATTTGATTTCAAAAAAAGACTCAGATGGGAATATCACTAGATATACTTACGATGGAGCTGGAAGAAAAATCAAAGAAGAGTTTTTATCCAATAAAAATCAACTTTTATCGATCGAAGAGCTTTTTTATAATGAACTTAGTTTTGTAGAAAAAAAGGTAGAGGGAAATGAATTAATAACTACTTATCAACTAGATAATAGCGGAAGAATAAAAAAGATAAAACAGCTAAATAACCACCAAGAGCTTCTATCCAAAGCTAAATATAAATACGATTTAGCTGATAATAAAATTGAGATAACCTCATATATAACAGCAGTTGAAGATAATATTAGAAAAAATCTCAAAGTTACAGAATATAGAGATTTTGATGTATTTAAAAGATTAATAAAAACAAGAGATGCTTATGATAATGAAACTAGCATCATATATGAGGATGATCCTCAAAATAATCTAATACAAAAAACTCTAGAAAATCCCCTGCATCAAAAAATCATCTCTACCTATGATGCCCAAAATAGAGAAAAAACTATAAAACATCTAAGCCCAATTGGAACAGTCCTATCTTTTGAAGAAAAATTCTATGATTTTAACAACAATTTAACAAGGCAGATAAGTTATATTTATAACTCTCTTGGAGAAGAGTTAAAACAAGTTACAACCTTTTGGAAATTTGATTCCATGAATAAACCCATGTTAATTACTGAAGCGTATGACACAAATGATGAGAAGACAACTGAGTACATATATAAATACGCCCTTCTCCATAAAACAATAAAGCCAGATAAAACCACCTTAAAATATAAATATGATGCCCTCTCAAATCAAATAGAGCTAAAATCAAAAAATAATTCTCAAAACTCTGAGCAAGATGAAAATCATCTCAATCAACGAATTCACTATAAATTTACTTATAACAAATTAAATCAACTAATCCTTGTAGAAGATGTTAATTCAAATAAAACAACTAAGAGAAAATATGATGCTAAAAACCATCTATTAAAAGAAAAACAAGCAAGTGGTTTAGTAATTAAAAATGGATACGATCTCCTGGGAAACAAAATAAAATGCACCCTCCCAGATCAATCTTTTGTTGAATATCAATACAATCCTATCAACCTAAAAAAAGTGATCAGGTCACAAAAAGATATAGCTGCATATGAACATGAATTCACCCGCTACGATCTTTCTGGAAATCTTTTACATGAAAAGCTTATAAAAAACGCTGGAGATGTCTTTTATCACATAGACAAACTTCAAAGAGTAATAATTGTAGATACCCCCTATCATTCACAAAATGCCCAATATGATGAAATAGGAAGAATCTCTAACATCAATTGGCAAGGGTTTCTTAATGATGAAAACTCTTATTTATATGATGATCTCAATCAAATTACTAAAGAAGAAGGTCTTTTTCCAAACAACTATGAATTTGACTCTCATTTCAATAGACTCTCTAAAAATGAAGATCAATATGAAATAAATAACTTAAATGAACTCCTCTCTACAAACCAAAGAGTCTTTGAATATGATAAAAATGGAAATCCAATTTTAAAAAAATCTGAAGATGGTGAAATCAGATTTTTTTATGATGATTTAGATAGGCTCATAAAAGTAGAAAAATCGGATGCTTACACTCTAATATTTACATATGATTCTTTTAACAGAAGAATATCTAAAAAAGCCATAAAACCATCTAATTGTTGTTTAGTTCAATATTATTTACCTCAAAGACAAAAGGACTTTAAATATTTCTTATATGATGATCAAAATGAAATTGGATCTTTCGATAAAGAGCTCAATCAAAAAGAGCTTAGAATTTTGGCTGATACAAAAAAAGCTGAAATAGGATCTGCTATCGCGATTGAATTAGATGGTTTTATCTATACTCCAATTTATGATATTTCAGGAAATGTAACATCTTTAATTTTTGCAAGAACTCTTATTGAACATTACAGATATTCAGCCTTTGGTGAAGAAACAACATATAAAGCATCTAGATCATTAATATTTGATCCCTTTAAACCATCTCCCTGGAGATTTTCTTCTAAAAGAATAGATGAAGAAACAAATCTAGTTTATTACGGCAGAAGGTACTACGATCCTGAAATAGGCAGATGGTTAACCCCAGATCCTCAAGGGTTCACAGATGGGCTTAATCTTTATGCCTTTGTTAATAACGATCCTCTTATCTACATAGATTTATATGGGCTGAGATCTTATAAAGATGAACATGACTTCAAAGTTTTAGATAAAATTGGTGACGCTGGTAGTAATTCAAATACTTATTTGATAAATGGTCAATTTAATACAAGAGAAGGGGCCCAATTTAATGGTCAAGTATTGTATAATACGATACAAGATATAAATAAAAGCATGGCTGTAACACCCATACATACGGGTACTAGAGGGCTTGTTATAGACTCCATTACAACAATTGCTCAAAGACTAGGATTTTTTGAGCCAAAAAGAATTAAGATGATTAGAGATATAATGAGAAATGAAGCTGAAAGATCTAAAAAAAATAATTTAAAATCTTTCTTTGTAGACTTTAGTAGAGGAGGACTGGACACTTATCAAGCTTTAAACGGATTGACTCAGGATCAAAGAGATCAACTAATAGTCTTGAACTGCGGCTTTGCAAAAGAAATACCTAAGAATTTTGGCTATATAGTTGAAAATATTAAATCGATTACTGATCCAGTTCCTACAATTACACATGCAGGGCCTTATATAGGTTTTATGGGTAATCTTATAAATAATTTCGCAAAAAGAGATAAGTATTCCACTCATACTTTGCCTCAAAATGAAGGCTTACCTTTTTCTGGTCATACATTTGCAAATCCTACTTATCAGGAATCTATTGCTAATAACATGGATGTGTTATTCAGAAGACACGGAGTTGCCCATGAAAATTAAAAAATATATCCTGTTATTTCTAATTCTGACTTTTGCTTCCTACTTTTTAAATGTAAAACCTAATGATTTCTATAAGAGAGGAAATGATTTTCTCAAAAATTCTAAAAAATTTCAAAAGGAGAATAACTTGATTTTATCAGGTTATGGAATAAATTTAAATGAAAGTATAGAAACACCAGAGCGGAACTCAATACACAAATTTTATGTAACTTTCTTCTCAAAAGAAAAACTTAACTTAAATGCAGCGCGAGAAAAGCTAATTAAAAGTATTGGAAATTTTTTAGCAAAAATAAATAATGATGTAAAAATTAGAAATTATATTTATGAATATCCTTTCAATTATAAAGGGTTGCATTTTAGTATCGCATTTTATAGCGAAGAAGGAAAACCGAGAAAAGAAAAATATATACATTCGTGTACTTTAGCTGAAAATAGTATATATTATAAAATTGCTTATCCTAATGGAACTTTTAAACGTATCCACGAAGAAACCTACGAAGAAGCCTTAAAAATCGTTGAGAGCCAAAAATCCAACAAAGAAATCAAATCCCCTTCTGAATAAAATTATTAATAAAAACAATGTTTTAAAACATGAAAATTCTCCCCTTACATTTTTACTTAAATAAAGACGTTATAGATGTCGGCCAAAAGCTCCTTGGTAAATACCTCTTCACAAAAATAGACGGAGTTTTAACTGGTGGAATGATAACAGAAACGGAGAGCTATAAAGGAATCGAGGATAAAGCTTGCCATGCCTATCTGGGAAAGAAAACAAATCGAAATGAAACTATGTTTGAACTTGGCGGAGTTGCATATGTATATCTATGCTATGGAATGCACTCTTTGCTAAATGTTGTTACCAATCAAAAAGAAATACCGGAAGCTGTGTTGATAAGAGCGATCGAGCCTATAGTTGGAATTGATGAGATGTTAAAAAGAAGAAATAAATTAAAAGTTAAAAGATCACTTACTGCAGGACCTGGATCATTGAGTAAGGCCCTTGGAATTACAAAAAAGATAAATGGAAAAAGTCTTAAAAGCGAAAATATCTGGATAGAAGATAGGGAATTAAAAATTTCAAAAAAAGATATTATATGCTCGAAGAGAGTTGGAATTGACTATGCAAAGGAGTATGTAAATAAACCTTGGAGATTTAGAATTAAAAATAGCAAGTGGACAAGTGTTGCTAAATAAATCAATTTCTTTATAGAATCGAATCATATAAGGTAAAATTATGAAAAAGTATTTCATTACAGGCTTAGTAATACTCCTTCCCTTGACGCTTACTATTTTGATAGTTGCTTTTGTTGTAAATTTTTTAACAAAACCCTTTATGGGCCTTGTTATAAAAATTTTAGCTAATACAAAAATTCAGCAAATTCAAACACATATTTTATCTTCAGATCAGATAATTAAATATGGCTCGCAAATACTAATTTTGATTGGGCTTGTTTTATTTACGATTGTTTTAGGTCTTTTTGCTAGATGGTTTATGTTTAAGGGATTGATAAAGCTCTCTGATAAAATACTTCATAAAATACCGCTTGTTAATAAGGTTTATAAAACAACGCAAGAAATCGTAAAAACTCTGTTTATTACTGACAAAAATTCATTTAAGCAAGTAGTGATGGTGCCTTTTCCAAGAGAGGGATTATATAGCTTGGGATTGGTAAGCAGAAAATCACCTGATACTTGTATAGAAGCTGTAAAAAAAGAATTAATCTCAGTCTTTGTTCCGACAACACCAAATCCAACAACGGGATTTTTACTATTATTTAAGAAAGAAGATCTAATCTATTTAGATATGAAAACAGAAGATGCAATTAAATATATTGTATCTTGCGGGGTTATTGTTCCTCCAAAAAAAGGAGAGGATAAATTAGAGAGCCAATTAGAGAATAAATGAAAAAGCATCTAGTAGCAGGACTTATAATCTTACTTCCCTTGATATTGACAATAATGATTTTTGTATTTGTTATCGATCTATTTACAGCTCCTTTTTTAACAATGTTTATAGACTTTCTATCGAAATATGACCAGACTCTGACTCTATTAAAAAGTCCAACTGTGATCACCATATTCGCAAGAATTTTAATAATTATCATGCTGATAGTATTTATTTTTGTTTTAGGTGTGATTGCAAGGTGGTTTTTCTTTAGATCATTAATAAATCTAATGAACAAAATTTTCTCTAAAATACCTTTA
>JAAKFN010000047.1 GCA_011065045.1 Candidatus Anoxychlamydiales bacterium | reverse complement strand
GTCTTTTTTTTCAGAGGAGACTCTAGTTGTTACGATACCAGATGCAATCGCTATCATAATAGATGGAATCTGAGATACTAAACCATCACCAATGGATAAAAGAGCATATATCTTAGCTGCCTCAGCTAGTGGGATCCCTCTCTGCACTGTTCCAATGATAAGACCTCCAACAATGTTAATAATAGTTATCACAATGCCAGCTATTGCATCTCCCTTAATAAACTTCATCGCACCATCCATAGCGCCATATAAGTGAGATTCTTTATTTAAAGATAAACGAAGCTCTCTTGCCAGATTGGTATCGATAATTCCAGATCTTAAATCAGCATCAATACTCATCTGTTTTCCTGGCATAGCATCTAATGTAAATCTTGCAGCAACCTCAGATACCCTTTCCGCTCCTTTTACAACAACTATGAATTGAACAACTGTGATAATTAAAAATATAACGCCACCAACAACGTAGTTACCTCCAACTACGAAATTACCAAATGCAAAGATGATCTCTCCAGCATTTGCATGCAAAAGAATCTGACGGGTTGATGATATATTTACACCTAATCGATATAGAGTTGTTAATAATAAAAGCGATGGAAAAATTGATAGGTGCACAGCTTTTTGAATATATAATGAGACAAAAAGTATCGTTATAGATGCAGTTAAATTAACAGCAATTAATACATCGATGACGTGAGGGGAGACTGGAAAAATAAGCATCATTATAATGCTAATTACAAAAAAAGCTAAAATGAGATCACTTGATTTTTTAATGGAGCTAAGCATTTTTGCGCTGCCTAAGAACCCTACTAAATTATCTAAAAAATTACTCATTGAAATATTCCTACATTAACATCTGGCATTTCTTCCATAGTCTCTAACCATTTTAATACTTCAGCAACAGATTTGTACACATCTTTTGGAATGTAATCTCCAATATGTCCAATATTAAAAAGTTGTCTTGCTAACACTACATTTCTCATAACAGGTATATGATTATCAATTCCTATTTTTATAATTTTTTCAGCTATTGGTCCTTTTCCCATAACAAGTATGGAGGGAACAGGATCCTTTTCTTCTTCAAAACCCAAAGCTACTGCAATATGTGTTGGATTTGTAATAATTGCTCTAGCTCTTTTTGCAGCAGAGGGTCCCTCTGAATATGCTATCTCTCTAGAAAGCTCTCGTCTTTTTCCTTTAATCTGCGGATCTCCTTCAGTATCTTTATATTCTTGTTTTATTTCAAACTTTTCCATCATCATTTCTTTCGCAAACTGCTTTTTCTGAAAAGCTAAATCAAAAATAGCAATGAGTAAGAAAAATATTCCAACTTGAATTGCAACTTTTTTTAAAAAAGCAGCCATGATAGTCAAACTTCCAATGATCGGAAATTTCACAGAAAAAACAACTTGAGGAAGCATGCTTTTAATTATAAAAAAAATAATTAATGCAGCTCCTGTTATTTTTAGAACCGATTTTATTAGTTCTACTAAAACTTTAAGTTTGAACTTCTGTTTGATCCCTTCAACAGGGTTTAACTTTTTTAAATCGAATTTCATCGCTTGAAAAGAGAACATCGGTCCAACAATTAAAAAGTTAGCTAAAATACCAACGATTGCCACAATAACTACAATCGGAAAACTACACATCATTATAACAGTTATTGCTTCTGTTAAATAAGCTCCAGCGCTGTTTTGAAGATCGATGTTTGTCCCGATAGCCTTGAGAGTTGTAATAATGTAGCTTGCTAAGTTTTTATATAAATATGAACCAGCTGCTATTACCCCAAAAATAGATGTTGCAAAGGTAAATGCCGATGGGAAATCTTGAGATTTTGCTACTTGTCCTTTCTTTCTAGCATCTCTTAGTTTCTTAGGCGTCGCCTTTTCGGTTTTTTCTGCCATTTATAAAATTATTCTTAGTTTTGTATCGATATTAATGTTTGGTATGCTTTTTTTACATTCTCTTACTTTAAATATAATGGATTCAATCTTTATAGAAAACCAATTTCAAAAAACTTAAGATGCTTAAAAGAACTAAAGATCAATTAAAGACTCACTAAAATCTACGAATGGTAAAACAAAATAACATCGCCATCTTTAACTAAGTATTCTTTTCCCTCAGACATGGCTTTTCCTTGCTCTCTAGCGCCTACTCTGCCATTGAACTCTATTATATCATCAAATGATACCACCTCAGCTCTAATAAACCCTTTTTCGATATCTGAATGGATTTTACCAGCAGCTGTCTTTGCACTAGTGCCTTTTACAATTGTCCAAGCTCTTGTCTCTATCTCACCAGTTGTTATAAAAGTTAAAAGATTTAAAAGTCTGAAAGCAGTTTTTACTAATTGATGAAGACCTGATTCTTTTAGATTTAGTTCTTGTAAAAATTCTTTAGCGTCCTCTGGTTCTAAAGCCGCTATCTCTTCTTCTATTTTTGCGCAAATAGCAATGACTGATGTGTTTTCTTTTTTTGCAAACTCTTTTACTTTATTCAAATTTTCATTTTCTTCTAAAGATGTAAGCTCTTCTTCTTTGACGTTTGCAACATAAATTACTTTTTTTAGAGTTAAAAAAGCCCAGTTTTTCAAAATCTCTTTTTCGTCTGAATTAAAAGAGACTAATCTAAGAGAGAGGTTCTGATTTAAATGATCTAGAATTTTATCAATAAGATCTATTTGAGGCTGAAACTCTTTTGAAATCCTAGCTTTTTTCTCTAGTTTAGTTTTGATGTTTTCAGCTGCCTGAAGATCAGCTAAAATAAGCTCTAGATTTATCGTTTCTATATCTTCTATTGGATCTATTTTTCCGCTTACATGGATTAGCTCATCATCTTCAAAACATCTAACAACATGAATTATTGCGTCTGTATCTCTGATGTTTGATAAAAATTTATTGCCAAGACCTTCTCCTTTAGATGCTCCTTTAACAAGACCTGCAATATCTACAAATGATACTGTTGCATATATCGTTTTTTTAGATTTAGAGAGTTTTGTTAAAACTTCTAATCTTTGATCTGGAACCTCAACTATTCCAACATTTGGATCGATAGTGCAAAAAGGATAATTTTCAGCAGAGACCTTTTTTTTAGTGATAGCAGTAAATAGTGTGGATTTTCCAACATTTGGAAGGCCTACTATACCGCAAGAAAGATTAGTTGATTGATCAGACATCTTTTCGTTTTTTCCTCTATAAAAATTTTCTGTTTAAAAGTTTTTCAGCAAGTGCAAAGTTTTTCTCTTCTATTAAAGATCTTATCCAGCGGGATGATATTACTCTATTCTCATATTTAATCTTTTCAATAAATTCAGATTTGAACTGTAGGTCATTTTCTAAAGATTTTATTTTGTTTAAATCGCCTTTGCCATCCCTTCCAATTTTTACATCTTTTCCTACTATCAAATTAGTAAATGAAAAGTTTTCTTTTAAAATCTTAAAAAAATCGATGTATGAAATATCTGCAAAATTTTTATCGAATTTAATCATAATTACCACATCTATATCAAAACTCTTTAAATATTTTAACTTATCTTGCTTTTCGTAAATTTTTTGGATTTTTATATCAGGTTTTAAAATATCTATTGGGTGATTCTCAAACGTAAAAACTATAGATTTTCCTTTTTTCTCTTTTAGCTTTTTTAAAATAAGAGCGTGTCCTAAATGAAGACCATCAAAAACTCCAATAGAAAGGTTGCTAGGTCCCAAATCTTGCTTTTTATAAAAACTATCTAAAACTATCATCTTAAAAGTAGCTCACTTAAATTTATTGTTTCATCTAGTTTTGCTTGGTCTATCGCATCTTTTAAAAAATAGGGACCACAACGAGTTCTTTTAAGAGCTATTAGATAAGCTCCTGTTTTAAGCTTTTCTCCAATATCATTTGCTATGGTTCTTATATATGTTCCCTTTGAAGATGTAATTTCTAAATCTATGTAGGGATATTCATAATTGATAAGAGTTGTTTTAACATTTACTTGGATCTTTTCTCTTTTTATTGAGAGACCTTGCCTCGCTAGCTTATAGAGTCTTTGCCCGTTTACTTTTTTTGCAGAGTACATAGGAGGTGTCTGCTCAATGTCACCTTGAAACTCTTTTAAAACTTCTTCAAGCTGTTGAGTAGTTGGCTTTTTTTCTGAATAAAAAACTTTTTCAGCTTCAGTATCAAAAGTCTTAGTAGTGTATCCTAAATGAAGCCTACAAACATACGTTTTATCATGGTTTATAAAATCTAGAGATTTTTGAGTATAACTTTTGCCAATTAGCATTATCATTAATCCAGAAGCAAAAGGATCTAAAGTTCCTGCGTGGCCAATTTTTTTTACTTTTGTAAGCTTTCTTAAAAGGGAAACTAAACTAAATGATGTTTTGCTAGTGGACTTATTAACTAAAAGTATCCCTTTGGGTTCATTCATCGGACTCATCTAAAGATTTTTTTTGTTGTTCTTTTTCTTTTTTTATATCAGTTAATATCTTATCGATTTTCATGTGTTTCTCGACAGAAGTATCTAACTTAAACTCAAGCGTTGGAAAATATCTTAAAACTACTTTTTTAGCTGCGTTTACAGAAATGAATCCTGCTGCTTGATTAAGCGCATCAAGTGTAGCTTTTTCTTCATCATCAGTGCCAATAACAGTTATAAATACTTTTGCATATCGACCATCAGCTGTCATTTCAACATCTATTATAGTTGTTAATTTTGAAATATTTGGGTTTTTTACTTGCTTTGTCAGCACTTCAGATATTACTTCTCGAAGAAGCGAGTTTAAACGCTTGACTCTTTTGTCTTTCATGCTAAAGCTCTTGCTCTACGTAAGTGATATCGTATGCTTCAAATATGTCCTCATTTTGAACGTCAGAGAAATTCTCTAACACTATTCCGCACTCTAAGCCTTTATTTACCTCTTTAACATCTTCTTTTACTCTTTTTAGAGAGGATATTTTTGTTTTTGTTATCTCTTTTCCATCTCTTATTATTCGAACAAAAGAGTTTCTTTTAACAATTCCATCTGTTATCAAGCAGCCAGCAATTAGTCCTAAATGTGATGATTTGAAAACAGCTATTACTTTTGCCTTGCCAATGTCATTAAATTCTTCTAGCTTGTCTAATGTAGATCTCATCAACTCTTTTACTTCATCTATCGCATGATAGATAATGTTGTGCTGGAGTATTATAACTTTAAGTTGTTTTATTAAAGACTCTGCATGTGATTCGATTTTAGTATGAAATCCTAGAATTACAGATTTAGAAGCGCTTGCTAGTCTTATATCAGATTCAGATATCTCTCCAACTTCAGCACTAACAATACTCAATTCAACTTTATCAGATTTAATTTTTAACAGTGACGTTTTAAGTGCCTCTAAAGATCCTTGAACATCAGCTCTAAGTATTATAGGAAGTGTTTTTTTCTCTTTTTTCTCTAAACTCTCTAGTGAAAAAGGTTTCGCTTTTTGGAGGCTTTTAAGTTTCATTTTTTCTTTTCTTGCATCAGCTAAATCTTTTGCAACTTTTTCATTTTCAACAACAACAAATTCTGAGCCAGCTTCAGCCAGTGATGACAATCCAGTTATCATAACAGGCATAGAAGGTCCCGCTGAGTCTACAATATTATCAAACTGGTCGTGCAGGGTTTTAATCCTTCCATATTTATCAGAGAAAACTATTGCATCAGATGTTTTGAGTGTTCCATTTTGTACTAAAACTGTAGCAGCAGCTCCAAGACCTTTATGCATTTCAGATTCTAATATGGTTCCTCTAGCTCTCGCTTTTGGATTTGCTCGGAGCTCTAATATCTCAGCTTGCAATGATAACATCTCTAAAAGCTCGTCCACACCCTCTTTTGTTTTTGCGCTGCAGTTAATTGTAAGAACTGTTCCGCCCCAAGCTTCCGGAAGTAGTTCCCTATCAGCTAGAGATCGATAAATTTTTTCCGCGTCAAATCCAGCTTTATCAGATTTATTAATAGCTACTACCATTGGAACATTAGCATCATTCGCTTGCTTTATCGCTTCTACGGTTTGATCTCGAATTCCTTCATCTCCAGCAATTACTAAAACTATGATGTCTGTAACGTTAGCTCCTCTAGATCGCATCTCAGTAAAAGCTTCATGTCCAGGAGTATCTAATATTGTTATTAACCCAAATTTTGTTTTAGCTGTAAAGGCTCCTATGTGCTGAGTTATTTGACCAGCCTCTTGATTAGCTAAATTAGATGATCTAATCGCATCGATAAGTGATGTCTTTCCATGATCAACATGACCCATAAATGTAATCACAGCAGGTCTTGTCGTTAAATCCTCTTTTGGAGTATTTGATATCTCTTCTTTTATTGTTAGATCTGTAATTTGAAGTCTTTTTTCTTCTGCAACATCTATTGCGATCTCACAATCAAACTCATGACCTAGTAGTTGAATTGTTGTTTCATCGTTTAGATAATCATTTATTGTTAAAGTGATTCCTTGCAGAAATAGCTTCTGCATAAGCTCAGAAGCTTTCAGTTTCATTGCACTTGCTAAATCTTTTATCGTTATGGGAATTATTACTTTTAAAGATTTTGGTCTTACTACTTGTATTGAACTTTTGATCTTTTTTGATTTAAAGTATCTTCTTTTTCTCCATCTCTCATCTTCATATGATCTAAGCCCTAATCTATCTCTTGTATCAAAAGCTCTAAACGTTTGAGGTTTTTTTGCCGCTTTGAAGTCTTTGTAAGATTTGGGTTTTTTCTTAGCTTCTTCTTCAGCTATTTTTGCTGCCAATATCTTAGGTTCTGGCGCTTTTTCAGCTGTTTTTTCTTCTTTAATAGCAGGCTTTTCTTCTATAGACTCTTCTTTGGTGAGTTTAACCTCTTCTTTTTCTAGAGGTTCTTTTTCTGTTGTCTCTTTAACAGTTTTTGGCTTTTCTTCTTCTTTTTCTAGAGGTTCTTTTGGTTTTTTTTCTTTCTCTTCCGGTGGTATAATTCTGGCTTTTCTTTTTATAGTAGTCGGCTCTCTTTCATCTTTTTCCTTTTGCTTAGGTTTTGCCTTTTTTGTTGGTGTAGGCTTTTTATTGAACTTTTTTAGAGCCTGAGCAATTTGAGAGTTTTTAATATTTAATTTTAAATCTTTAGCCAAACTTTTACCTACTTGTTTTGTTCTAATATTTTATCTGCTAAATCTAAGTAGTTTATTCCAGGTACTTTTTCCATTAGCTCTTTTGGAGGAATTAGTAATATTTTCTTAACAGTATCGTAGCCAGCAGAGATTAACCCATCCACTAAAAGAGAGCTTAATCCCTCTATTTTTAAGGGTTCATCCAATTTAGGGTTATCGCTATCTGATAGTTCTGCCATCTGTATTGTTACAAGTTTTTGATATTCTGTTAGTTTTTGAAAATCTATCTCTTTATCTATTAGTTTTGAGATTAATCGAGCATTCATACCTTTTTTTCCAATCGCTATAGGATAATCATCATCAGCTACTACGGCAGTTACCTTTTCATTTATTTTTAATCTTTGAATTTGAAGGGGATATAAAGCGTTTTGAAGTAGTTGAACCATATCTTCAGAATATGGAATAACATCGATTTTTTCGTTGTTAATTTCTCGAATTATATTCTTAATTCTAGTACCTCTAACTCCTACACATGTGCCTACAGGGTCAACTCTATTATCAGATGAACTCACCGCTAGCTTTGTTCTATAACCAGCTTCTCTTACTATTTTTTCCACTCGAATAACATCATCAGCTAACTCAGGCACTTCTTGCACAAAAAGAGCTTTAACAAACTCTGCATGAGCTCTAGAAAGTATAACCTCAGCTCCCCCCATGTCAGTATCTCTAACTTCTAGTAAAAGAGCTTGTAGTCTTTCCCCAATATGAGGCTTTTCTCCTCTTGGAAGGAAGCTTTCAGGAAGAAGTGCTTCAACTTTTCCAAGATCTACTATGATTGTTCTTCTTTTCCCAATTCTTTTTACCGTACCTGAAATGATCTCGCCAACTCTGTGTCTATACTCTTCATAGATCACATCCTTTTCAGCTCCTTTTAGCTTCTGTGTGATGATTTGTCTAGCAGTTTGCGCTGCTATTCTACCAAACTCTTGTGGCGGAAGTGAGATCTCAAGTCTTTGTCCAATCTTGCAATCCGGTGCCAGAACTTGAGCATCTTCTAAAGAAATTTCTTCATCGGGATCTGTAACTTCTTCAACTATTGTTTTTCTTACAAAAACATCAATTTCTCCTGTTTTTGGATGAATTTGGACATCTACATTTTCTCCGCCTTTCATGCTCTTTTTTGCAGCTGCACGTAGAGATTCTTCAATAGCTTGAATTACTATCTCTCTTTTTATTCCTTTCTCTCTTTCTAAATATTCAAAAATTGCTATTAAATCTTTATTCATCAAAAAACCTTTATTAAAAGTTTATACACTAAAAAAACCAAGGGCTTTTTTTGGATTATACCCCTCAAAAAAATCTTGAGAGGTTATAATTTACTCGTCCTTAGGAGGAGTTTTTTTCTTTTTTTTGCCAACTACAATATCGTCTTTTTTCCCATCAGTTTTCATGGAAAGTGAAATCTTTTTGTTTTCAGTATCAATTTTTAGAACTCTCGCTGTTATTGGATCTCCAACAGATACGATATCTTCAATTTTTCCAATAGGTTGATCTGATAGCTCATTTATATGAATTAATCCATCAACATGGTTTTCTAATTGAACAAAAATTCCAAAAGCTGTGATTTTTTTCACTACACCTTTGACAGTTGTTCCAATTGGCATTGTTTTTTCTATAGATTCCCAAGGGTTTTCACTAAGCTGTTTAATGCCTAATGTAATTTTTTTACTCTCTTTATCTACTGATAAAACTTGAGCCTTAGTTTTTTCGCCTTTCTTTAGCATCTCAGAAGGATGAGATACTTTTTTTGTCCAGCTAAGATCAGAGATATGAATAAGTCCATCAACCCCAGGCTCTAATTCAACAAAAGCGCCATAGTTTGTTAGATTTCTTATCTCAGCTTCTACTATTTTTCCTATAGGATAGTTTTTTTCGATATCTTCCCAAGGGTTTCTCTCTGTTTGCTTCATGCCAAGAGAGATTTTACCATCATCTTTTTGTATCGATAAAACTATTGCTTCAACTTCATCTCCAATATTTACCATTTCAGATGGATCTGATATCGTTTTTGTCCAACTCATCTCAGATACATGAATTAATCCTTCAATGCCAGGGAGTAGTTCAATAAAGGCTCCATACGATACTAAGTTGGTAATCTTTCCTTTAACTTTTGTTCCTTGTGGGAATTTCTTTTCGATCTCTTCCCAAGGATTTTGCTCTTTTTGTTTTAATCCGAGAGCAACTCTTCCTTTCTCTTTATCTATACTAAGAATCATTACTTCAACATCATCACCCATTTTCAGCATCTCAGATGGGTGTCTTATTCTTTTCCATGTCATGTCTGTGATATGTAAAAGACCATCAATACCATCTAAATCTAAGAAAACTCCGAAATCTGTAATGTTTTTTACAACTCCTTTTCTTAGATCTCCAACTTTTATATTTTCTAAAAGTTCAGATCTTTTAGATGCTCTTTCAGCTTCTAAAAGCTCTCTTCTTGAAACGACAATATTTTTTCTTTCAACATTTATTTTTAAAATTTTGAATTCATATTTTTTTCCAACAAAGTCATCTAAATTTTTAATTCTCTTATTATCAATTTGAGATCCAGGTAAAAATGCTTCAATACCAATGTCGACCATCAACCCGCCTTTTACCTTTCTAACAATCGTTCCTTCTATTGTTGATCCTTCTTTACATGAAGTTAAGATATGTTCCCATCTTCTGTGTTTTCTAGCTTTTTCTAAAGATAGAACAACTTGACCGTCAGGTCCTTCTGTCTTGTCTAGTAGAACTTCGACTCTTTTGCCTAAAGTTAGTTCTTCAGGATCGGCAAATTCAGCTATCGGAACGAGGCCTTCAGATTTAAGACCTACATCGATTACAGCAAATTCTTTATTTATCTCCACAATCGTACCAAATAATAGTTGACCAGCTCTCATTAATGAAAAAGCTTCAGCCTTTTCCTCTTTAACTCCAAGTAAATCTTTGAACTCTTTTAGATCTTTTTCATTGAACTCAACATCGTCTAAAATGTTATGATTACCCCAATCATAGGTTGCTTGTTTCATTTATATGGTTTCTCCTGTTAAACGTTTAAGGGAAAATATTAACAAAGAATAACTAATAAAATCAAGCTGGTAAAGAAAAATATTATTAATTATTAAAAGGGTTTTAAATAATGAGCAAATTTTTAGCAAATTTTTTGACAATTTAAAAAAACAAAATCATTGAAAACATTTTTTTTTTTAAGGTCTAATTATTATTGTAGGTTTTAAATATAAATTAATATTTTTAAATTTTTTATCAACTCTTCTCGGTAGCTGATTTAACTTGAATGCTTCCTTAAATTGAATGGCAGTATAATAGATAGCAGGATCAATATTTAAACTTAAAATATCCCAGTCTTTTCTTGTTTCGAAAAACCATGAGAAAATATTTCTTATTAAATAAAAAATCTTTGAAAGTATATTTCTTTTTTTAAATTTTCGATCTGTTTTTTCATAAAATTTATTAATTTTTTTTGTAACAAAATTTATATCGTGACGATTTTTTAATGAATAATTCCAGCCTTTTAAAAAGGGTCTTATCAATAAAAGTGCTTTTGCAGCAATGCAATCTACAGATTTTTTTTTATTAAAATTTTCTTTAGATACTTTTCTAGCCCCAAAAAATGTAAATTCAACTTCTGTATCCTTTAATAAAGCAGCAAACTCAGAGATGTTTTTAGCTCTATCAATACTTGTTTTGAAATTTTCTACAGCCATATTTTGATCCATTATTAAAAGAAGATGAGAATGTTAATTATTTTAAAATTGAAAAGCAAGCTAGAAAAAACTTTTTTTTAGAGATATTTTAAATCATACTTTACAGGTGGTTAAATTGACTTTTATTGATTTTTTGAGGTATAATTTAGCTGTTAAATAGAAAAAAACATGAGGTTAGTATGGCTACGGTAGTATCTACAAATATTACAAAAGACAAATTTTCAAATTTTTCTTTTGCTAGAAAAAAACTAGTCTTAAAAAAAATGGGTAATGTTCGGGTAGAAATTGAAGAATTAAAACTGCAAAAATCAGGAACCCTGATAACCATTAGTGCAATAGCGTTAATGATTTTTTCAAGTTTTTTAAATCCATTTTTTGCTTCTTTTTCTTCGCTTATTGGTTTAACTTTGTTTGGAGTTTGTTTTATTAGCTTTACAAGAGAGCTTTTTTCTGAAACTTCTAAAGATGAGATAGACGCTTTGTGGAAGAAGGCATTTCCAGCCTAGAGTAGATATAATTTAGTAGTTAAATATTAAAACAGGAGTTAGTTGTAATGGCTAA